>NZ_JACVUH010000059.1:0-885 GCF_016516865.1 Enterococcus sp. S53 | reverse complement strand
ATCCGATTTTTCTGATGCCTGCTATTCCTTTAAAAATAGATTCATTAATAACCTTCATGTTTATCTTCCTTTCTGTGCAAAAAAGAGCAGCCGCTTGGCTACTCCTTCTTTTCTGTGAACTCTTGACCATCGCCGTAATCTGGCACATCTTTGCTATCCAGAGCTTGAGTTTCAGATTGTCCGTCGCCATAATCTATTTTGATTTCTGTTACTTTGGGTTTTGGATTTTCAGTACTATCCTGTAATTTAGTTAGTCTTTCTTTTACCCAGTTTGGGATTGGAACTCCCAGTTGTCCGAGATTTTCAACAATTGAGATTCCATATACTGCGATATAGAAAAAGACGAATGCAGTCGCAAACGTCTCGAGATTCATAATCTTTAGGTAAGGATAGGCAATGATCACTAAGCAAACAACTAGCATATGTTTAACGATTCCAAGTAGCCCTTTTGTACTATTGGCATCTTTAACGAACACCCCTTTGCATAATCCTGTCACAATATCCCCTACTACTACCCAGAGGAACAGCTGCACATATCCATTTGTCAGCAACCCTCGAAATTCATTTAGTAACACTCCATTATCAATAATCACCATATTAACCACCTTTTCTTTTATTAGAAAACAAGCCTAAGCCTGTTCCTCAAGTTCTGCCAAAAAGTCATCTTCTGCTGCCCATACTTTTTCTTGGAAATCATCCATGTCCTTGCGGCACTCTACTCTGTTAGCGCGATACAGCGCTTGATTGTGTATGGATGTTGTAATACTTGAATTGCCAGCTGTATCAGTGGTGATATTTCCATTAAATGAAGCTGCAATCTCACCATTTATTTTCGATTCTCCTGTGATTGTGATTGATTTCTTGTAATTTAGCATTATTCATTTC
>NZ_JACVUH010000058.1:0-963 GCF_016516865.1 Enterococcus sp. S53 | reverse complement strand
CGGGGGAGTAACAACGCCTAACGCTCGTATGGCGACTGTAGACTATTCTAGCCTTACGGTTCCAGAACTAAAAGCGTTGTTAGACGAGCGTGCAATTGATTATGCAAGCAACGCTAAGAAGCAAGATTTGATTGATCTATTGGAGGGATGATGAATGAACGATCAAGTGTTTATTGATGAATTCAAGGAACGTTTTCGTATTTTTCATTCGTCCGAAGATGAAAGTATTGGCAAACAATTGGAAAGTGGGTTTGCCGATATCAAATCGATCATTGGAGAGTTCGATCCTACAAAGTATGAGAAGGGCAAAGAGTTGGTTTATGAGCGTACTCGTTATTTAAGAAACGAGGCCCTTGAATACTTTTATGACAACTTCCAGATGATGATTATGGATGCTTCGATAGATTTAGTAGGTGATCAAGTTGCCGATTAAAACAAAATATGAAAGACCTGAAATTGTAGCCGGTGATTTAAACACGCCGGTTACTTTTTTTGAAGTAAAACCAAACGATGGACCTGAACCGGGTGAACAAGAAAACAAGAAATTGTATTACTGTACTTGCTTGGTCTACAATCCTTCTTCTAAGGATAGAGATATTCTTAGCGGCAAAGGAACAAAAAAAGCTGTCACAATCAAGATTCGGGATCCATTCACAGATTATTTGCCAAACAATGCGCATAAAGTAGTCTTGGATGATTTCCGATACAAAGATGATGTATGGGATATTGTAGATTTTGCGCCTGATGTTGAGAATAACGATTTTCTTAAAATCATCTTGGGGGTGACTTCATGAGCGTTTCAGTTAAAGGCGTGGATGAGATTCTAAAGAATCTCGAAGCCAAGCTTGGTCCTGCAAGAACCAATCGAATCGTAAATAAGTCGCTTAAGAACTATGGGCAAAAACTGCAGCAAGATGTGCAAGAGGCGGTATCCAGTTACATGGATACTGGTGAAACGCATGA
>NZ_JACVUH010000057.1:0-1009 GCF_016516865.1 Enterococcus sp. S53 | reverse complement strand
CCTGACGGTTTTCAAGACCGTTCCCTTCAGCCGGACTTGGGTAATCCTCCATAATAAAACAGATACAATGCCACAATGGACCTTGTAGGACTCGAACCTACGACCGGACGGTTATGAGCCGTCTGCTCTAACCAACTGAGCTAAAGGTCCAGGCTCTTAAAAATCGCGGCGGAGGGGATCGAACCCCCGACCTCCCGGGTATGAACCGGACGCTCTAGCCAGCTGAGCTACACCGCGTAAAAAAGAATCATTTATTCAAATGATATGGAGCCTAGCGGGATCGAACCGCTGACCTCCTGCGTGCAAAGCAGGCGCTCTCCCAGCTGAGCTAAGGCCCCTTTTGAAAAAGTATCGGGAAGACAGGATTCGAACCTGCGACCCCTTGGTCCCAAACCAAGTGCTCTACCAAGCTGAGCTACTTCCCGTTATTAAAAAGCGCGCCCAAGAGGAGTCGAACCCCTAACCTTTTGATCCGTAGTCAAACACTCTATCCAATTGAGCTATGGGCGCATATTATGAAATGCCGAGGACCGGAATCGAACCGGTACGGTGATCACTCACCGCAGGATTTTAAGTCCTGTGCGTCTGCCAGTTCCGCCACCCCGGCTGAAAATTGCTAAGGCAAAGCGGAAAACGGGGTTCGAACCCGCGACCCCCACCTTGGCAAGGTGGTGCTCTACCACTGAGCTATTTCCGCGTATTCCTGATGCCGGCTAAAGGACTTGAACCCTCGACCCTCTGATTACAAATCAGATGCTCTACCAACTGAGCTAAGCCGGCAATGAAGTGCGGGTGAAGGGACTTGAACCCCCACGCCCGAAGGCGCTAGATCCTAAATCTAGTGCGTCTGCCAATTCCGCCACACCCGCATAGGTTATTACTATGAGTCGTACAGGGCTCGAACCTGTGACCCTCTGATTAAAAGTCAGATGCTCTACCAACTGAGCTAACGACTCATATGGGGGTTAACGGGATCGAACCGCTGACCCTCTGCTTGTAAGGCAGATGC
>NZ_JACVUH010000056.1:0-1048 GCF_016516865.1 Enterococcus sp. S53 | reverse complement strand
GATTCTCCTGTGATTGTGATTGATTTCTTGTAATTTAGCATTATTCATTTCCTCCTAATTCTTCAAGCTGATCCATAAGCTCATCATATACATCCGCATCAACACCGCCAAAAGCAACATCGCTCTCATCTAAACCAGAAACAAGAAATTCAAAGAACGGTTCGAATTCAGTTAAATCGATCACAACTATTTCGTTATCTAGTTCCTCACGTTCTTTAGCGTATTCGTCTTGATCAGCACCATCTAACAAAACAGGCGAGCCGTCTTTATCTAATTTGGCATTACCGTTTTCTTGTACCTCATAGTAAGCAGCAATAAGCTCTTTCTGACTTTCCGTCCACTCTTCGATTTTCTCACTTGCTAATCGGCGAAACTTGGAGATGGCACGAGCTTTTCGACCTTTTGAAGTAACTACCGCTAAAATTTGAGCATATTTGTGCAGCTTGCTATTGGTTGTTGTGAATGTTGTTTTCATCTAAATCCTCCTAATATTTAAAGCCCTACAAACTATGCAGCTTGCAAGGCTTCAATTTTTTCCTCTAATTTTTCAACTTTTTGTTTAAGTGTTTCAATACTTTCTTCATGCTCTTTCAAAATAGGAATTGTGACAGTCCACAACTCCGGCTTATATCCTTCAACACGTCCATTGATGTCTCGTTCTACATACTGATTTAATCCAACACGTTCTACATCTTCTGCGATTAGTCCATATACTCTTCGAATTGGTTCGCCCACACTTACTAAAGAATGACTTGATTTGTAAATCCATGACTTTAGATCTAAGTTCAAAAGCGATTTTGGGTTAACATCAGAAGCAGTTTCTATATACTCTTTGAAACGTTCCGAGGATGAATAAGCAACGATTGATCCCCCACTTGTAATATGCAACGCCTTGCCGCTTCCTGAAGAAGCGTACAAATCATCCGATCCCATTCGTTTAGTACCATCAGCTGTTTTACCAACATAAAAGTTCATTTTATCCGAAGAGTTACGGTTGAAGCCTACATAATTACCAGTATTACTTCCGGCATCTACACTGTATCCGCTA
>NZ_JACVUH010000055.1:0-1133 GCF_016516865.1 Enterococcus sp. S53 | reverse complement strand
GAAATGAATAATGCTAAATTACAAGAAATCAATCACAATCACAGGAGAATCAAAAATAGGCGATAAGGTAGCAGTATACTTGAATGCTAATATTACAACTGACACTGCTGGAAATTCTAGCGTGACTACATCTATTCAAGATCAAGCGTTGTATCGATCAAACAAAGCAGAATGTCGTAAGGATATCGATGATTTCCAAGAAAAAGTATGGGCAGCAGAAGATGACTTTTTGGCAGAATTAGAAGGGCAAGCATAGGCTTGCTCTTTTTAATTATAGAAAGCAGGTGGCATATGTCCAGTTGGGGGAATTTAGAATGAAAGAGCTTTTGGAAATCAATAGCTTTTGGGCTGCTTTGTTCGGTAGCGGTTTATTGGCTACACTTTGGCGAGTTGGTACATGGGTCACTAAACTAGTTAAAGCAAAAAGGGCTGAGAATGATCTTAGGGAACAAACAATCACAGCCTTAGAAACAGCAAACACGGAACAAGATAAACGTCTTAAAAATGTAGAGGATTATCAGACGATGGCTGAGGTCAGAAGCCAGAAAATTGTAAAAGCTGAGAAGGCCTCACTCCACAATCAAATATGGAACAAAGCAGATGAGTACATTAAGCGTGGGTATATCACTGTTGGTGAATTAAACAACTTTGATTATCTGTTTGAAGCCTATAAAAATCTAGGTGGAAATGGAACTGGCGACACGTTGCGTGCCAAGGTATCTAATTTAAACGTACGTGATGAAGGTATCTTGCAACAAAAAGAAATAGATGAACATTAGGAGGAACTATCATGAAATTAACAAATAAACAGTATGATCTAGCAAAAAAAGTTTTAACCGTTGGGGTGCCAGGTATCACGGCGTTTATCGTAACTCTAGGTGGTTTATATGGATTCTCAACAGAAATCATTGTTGGAACGATCACAGCTGCTGCAACTTTAGCTGGGGTGTTTTTGAATATAGCTAGCAGCCAATATCAAGATGAACAAAAACCAGATTATGGCGATGGCCAAGAATTCACAGAAAAGAAGGAGTAGTCAAGCGGCTACTCTTTTTAATTTGAAAGGATGATCAACATGAAGATTATTAATGAATCTATTTTTAAAGGAATAGCAGGCATCAGAAAAATCGGAT
>NZ_JACVUH010000054.1:0-1166 GCF_016516865.1 Enterococcus sp. S53 | reverse complement strand
TATTTCTGCAAAAGAAGATGCAACACCTGAACAAGTAAATGATGCTTTAGAAGCTTATGTCACTGCCATTGCAGAAGATGCAGGAAAACAAGTTCGGGAAGAATATAACGAATTAAAAAACGTTACTGATAATCGTGTCTTAGAAGCACGTGGCATTCCGACCTTAACTGCAGAAGAAACAAAATTCTATAACGAAGCAGTTAAAACTGGCGGGTTTGATTCTGATCTAGTTTGGCCAGAAACTATTTTGGAACGTGTCTTCGAAAACTTGCAAAAAGATCACCCTATTTTAGGTATCATCAACTTCACGCCCACTGTTGGTCGGGTCAAAGTAATTCGTGCTCGTCGATCAGGTGTTGCGGTATTCGGGCCATTACACAAAGACTTAGAAGGACAATTGGATGCTAAGTTCGGTGCTGCTGAATTCGTTCAACTTGCATTGACTGCATTCTTCTTGATTTCAAACGACACACTTGATTTGGGTCCTCGTTGGATTGATCGTTTCATCAACATTTCTTTGACTGAAGCAGTGCGTGACATTTGGGCTGAAAAAGTTATTACTGGTACTGGTAACGACGAACCTGTTGGTCTTTTGAAAGACCTTGACGGCGCCGTAACTGCTGGTGAGTATCCAGATAAAGCATCCGCTGGAACTTTAACATTTGCAAAAGATACAATCGTTACTGAACTTGCTGGCGTAATGAAGAAATTGTCTAAGTACACTTATAAAATCGATAAAAACGATGCTGGAACTACTGAATACCGAAAAGTATCTGGGAATGTATATTTGATTGTTAATCCAGTCAACTACTACGATATTATTGCTGCAGTAACTTTTGCGAACCTTAACAACGTATACGGATCAAATATGCCGTTCATCAATGTTGATCATATTATCGAGTCTGTTGATGTACCAGAAAATAAATTGATCGCATTTGTTGGTGGCGAATATGAGGCAACGCAATCTCGTCCAGAAAAAGTGTATGTTTACAAAGAAACTTTTGCGATGAAGCGTGCAACACTATACGCAATTGATATGTTGGGTAATGGCTACCCAACGAACAACGATGCTGCTCAAGTCTATGATTTAGACTTTACGCCAGCACAAGGTGGTACGGGGGAGTAACAACGCCTAACGCTCGTATGGCGACTGTAGACTATTCTAG
>NZ_JACVUH010000053.1:0-1249 GCF_016516865.1 Enterococcus sp. S53 | reverse complement strand
TGGTGTTAGTATCAAATCTTAGACAGCTTTTCGTAGAGACAATAATAAATTAAACTTATCTACGAGAGGATGAATTTTTATGACCCGATATGAAGAAAATTTTAAACAAATGATTGTTGAACTGAATCAAACTGGACGTTCTGTTCGAGGGTTAGCGAAAGAATATGGCTTATCTGAAGCAACGATTTACAAATGGAAGAATTTATATTTACCTGATCAGTCCACAGGACTGACTGGAAAAGAAGTGGCTGAACTGAGAAAAGAAAATGCTCGTTTAAAAGAGGAACTTGAAATCTTAAAAAAAGCCGCAGCCATATTCTCTCGGAAAACCTAAATTCGCTTGTTCAATTTATTGAAAAATGGTGTAAGGATTACACTGTTTCTTTGTTGTGTCGGTTATTAGAAATCCCTAGAAGTGTCTATTATTTTTATAAAAACAAACCGTTGACAGCTACAGAAATCAGAAATAATAAGTTGAAAAAGAAGATTTCAACAATTTTTTTTACGAATAAACAACGCTATGGTGCCACAAAGATCCATCAAGTTTTATTAAAAGAAGGTATTTCAGTATCTCTTAAACATGTCCAAAAGCTAATGAAACAATTAAATCTAAGGTCAATTGTCGTTAAAAAATATAGACCTCAAAGGTCTAATAAACCGATCATTTCAAAAGAGAATCTCTTAAATCAGGACTTTTCTACTAAAAATATCTGTGAAAAATGGGCAGCTGACATTACTTACATTCCTACCAAGAAAAATGGTTGGTGTTACTTATCTTCAATCATGGATTTGCACACGAAAAAAATTATTAGTTATACATTTTCAAAACGTATGACTGTGGATTGTGTCATTCAAACATTGAATAAAGCAAAAATACATTATCACATTCCAGAAGGAATGATTCTACACACTGACTTGGGCAGCCAATACACAGCAAGAGAAGTGGAACAATGGCTTGAAACCAACAAAATAAGGCATTCTTATAGTAGAAAGGGGACACCTTATGATAATGCTGGAATTGAATCTTTCCATGCCTCATTGAAAAAGGAAGAAGTCTACACGACTAGCTACTCAGATTTTGAAGACGCAAATCGAGCGCTATTTAGCTACATTGAAGGATTTTATAACCGAAATCGAATCCATAGCTCGATTCACTATCTAACCCCACAGGAATTTGAAGAATTGGCAAAAGAAAAAATGGCGTAACCGTCTCTACTAAAATGTGTCCAAGATATTGACTCAAATCCAA
>NZ_JACVUH010000052.1:0-1350 GCF_016516865.1 Enterococcus sp. S53 | reverse complement strand
GAGGAATACACCAATAAACAAGGGGTTTCCAATCAATCACTGGATGAGCTAAACAAAATGAAAACATCGTTGATCGATGATGTAGCAAACGCCATAGGAGTTCCTACGGCGCTTATTTATGGTGAAAAAGCTGAACTTGATTCTAACCTTCAAGCCTTTAGGAAGCTGTGTCTGGCACCGTTGATGAAGAAGCTTCAGGATGAATTAATGGCGAAAATTATTACAAAAAAAGAATACAAGAACGGCGAACGTATCAAAGTTTCTAAAGTATTACCTGTCAGCATTCTGGAAAACGCCACTCAGATTGATAAGATCGTTTCTTCCGGAACGTTCTTGCGTGATGAAGTACGTGAAGTGACTGACTATGATCCGTTGCCGAATGGTGAAGGTCAACAACTAATTATGACTAAGAACTATGAAAAAGTGAAGGGAGAAGAAGGATAGTGGCGGAATATTGGAAATGGATTGAAGGCTACGAAGGTCTGTATCAAGTTAGCAACCTTGGTAGAATTAAAAGCTATTATCGTTCTACGAGGATCTTGAAAAAACTCTTGTCAACAGACGGATACGAAGTTGTCGGTTTATGGAAAAATAAAAAGCCTAAACGTTTTAGCGTCCACAGACTAGTGGCTCAAGCCTTTATAGCCAATTCTGAAAATCTCCCAGAAGTTAATCATATAGACGAAGATAAAACTAACAACTTCGTTGATAACTTGGAATGGTGCACTCATGAATACAATATGAAGTTCGGCACCGGAATGACCAGAAACATTAATTCGAACAAAACCAAAAATGGAAAACCGATTTTTGCTATTAACAAAGATGGCACAGATTTCTTATTTGATTCTGTAAGAGAATTATGCAAAAACCTTAATTTAGACAAAGGTGCTGTATTCGCTTGTTTAAGAGGAGATCAATTAACACACAAAGGTTTTTCGTTTGAATTGCAAGGTTCCAACGAAAGGGGGTGAGAACGAAAATGCCGAAAGTTAAAAAAGTACCGTTTCAATTTACCAACGAGATCCAAAATGGTAAGCACATTCTCACCTTGAGTGGCAATGTCCAAAAGAAATACTGGCGTGATGATGATGTCATTAATGCGAAAGATATCCGTGAATCACTGGATACAGTCACAGATGATATCGTGATCAAATTGAATAGTCCTGGCGGCGATGTGTTTGAAGGAATTGAAATTTACAACTACCTAAAAGATCACCCATCAAATGTCACTGTCGAAGTAACTGGTTTAGCAGCAAGTGCCGCAACCTTCATCATTGCTGGCGCTGACGAAGTGATCATGAATGTTGGCACTTCATTGATGATTCACGAAGCTTCAACATTCGCTTGGGG
>NZ_JACVUH010000051.1:0-1613 GCF_016516865.1 Enterococcus sp. S53 | reverse complement strand
CTAGAATAGTCTACAGTCGCCATACGAGCGTTAGGCGTTGTTACTCCCCCGAACCACCGTCAACATCTGCAGGGATAGCAATATCATATACTTGCGCTGCGTAATTATCAACAGGTTTACCGTTGCCCAACATGTCAATGGCATAAAGGGTCGCCCGTTTCATCGCAAACGTTTCTTTGTATTCAGAAATTTTTTCAGGCTGTGACTGAGTAGCATCATAGCCATTTTCGATAAATACAATTAGTTTGTTCACAGGAACATCAACCGACTGGATAATGTGATCTGGGGAAATGAAAGGCATGTTCGTCACGAATACCCCATTTGCATTTTGGATCGTTAGGCGTGCAACAATATCGTAGTAGTTGACTGGGTTGATAATTAAGTAAATCTTACCGTCAACCACACGTGTTTCATCAGTAGCATTTGTGTCACCAGTACCAATTGAATGTTTGTAAGAAGCCATTTTTTTCATAACAGCTGCAAATTCAGTAACCATTGAAGGTGCGTCTTTGAATGTCAAAGTACCAACGCTGGCTTTATCCGGATAAACCCCACCAACAACGGCTCCATCTAAATCTTTCAACAAACCAATCGGTTCGTCTTTACCGGTACCAGTAACAATTTTAGTTGCCCAAGCGTCTTTAACAGCTTCTGTTAAGCAAAGGCGTACATAACGATTGATCCATCGAGCGCCTAAGTGCAATGTATCATTTGAAATTAAGAAGAAAGCAGTTAAGGCGATCTGTGTTGCTTCTTCCACTCCGAATTCAGCATCTAATTGCCCTTCAAGATCTTTATGCAATGGACCAAAAACGGCAACCCCTTTGCGGCGAGAACGAATTGTTTTAGTTAAACCAACCGTAGGTGTGAAATTCACCAGACGTAAAATAGGATGTTCCTTTTGAAGATCTTCAAATACACGTTCGAAAATGGTTACTGGCCATGTAATGTCCTTGTCGAAACCGCCGGCTTTTTCTACTTCATTGTAGAATTTAGTTTCTTCTGCTGTTAAAACTGGAATGCCACGTGATTGAAGGATTTGGTTGTCAGTGACGTTCTTCAATTCTTCATATTCAGCACGTACTTGCGAACCTGCATCTTCTGCGATTGCAGTGACGTAGGCCTCTAAAGCATCATTTACTTGTTCAGGTGTTGCATCTTCTTTTGCAGAAATAGCGTTAAAGATTTTTTTCGCATCTGCAGTTTTGTCTGTAATTGTTAACATAGTTTATTCTCCTTTTCGCAATCGTGCGATTAATGATTTTGGTTTTAGTTCTTGTTCCACTTGACCTGTTACAGGTTGGCTTAAATTAGCCATCGCAACAGCGACAGCATTTTGAATCAATTCAGCAATGTCTTGTGGTTCTTCTTCCGGTTCGGCACGTTTCACAGAATTAGCAAATCCAAACTCTACAGCTTCATCTGCCGTGAACCATTTTTCTTCATTCATCCATTCACGTAATTGGTCAGCAGATTGACCGGTCTTATCAGAGTAAATTGCCAGAATTGAATCATCGATAGTTTCTAAAGCGTTCAGTGTTTTTTGGATATCCTGTTTGTTTCCCCAAGCGAATGTTGAAGCTTCGTGAATCATCAATGAAGTGCCAACATTC
>NZ_JACVUH010000050.1:0-1622 GCF_016516865.1 Enterococcus sp. S53 | reverse complement strand
GATCTATCTACTTCATTTTCTCCAAAAGAAAATCATGTCGCCGTTTTTATCCATGAACTGGTCGAAGCGCTTCAGATTAATGACCCCTATCTTTTTGGTCGACCAAGAGAATATGATTTAGGTGCCATGATGAAGTTGGTTCTTTTTGCGTATACGCGAGAAACCTTTACAAGTCGCAAGATTGAACGCTTAGCTGAAGAAAACCTATATGCTCGCTGGTTGACGCAAGAACGGGTTCCAACTTATCGAACGATCGCCCGTTTTTGTGTATCCAACGATGTGCAGGAGTTGACCAATAAAGGCTTAGATAAGTTGACAGAGTATCTGCGTGCACGAAATCTGATTGATGATGCGCTGTTTATTGATGGGACAAAAATCTTGGCGGATGCGAATAAGTACAGCTTTGTCTGGAAGAAAAACACGATCCGGTTTGATCAAATGAATCGCGAAAAGCTGCTTACTATGATGTCAGAACTAAGAGAAGCGTATGCCCTGAAACAGATTCCCGAAGGGACGACCTTGACAGTAGACATGATAGATGAACTGTTAACACGGATGGAACTACGTCTGGAAGAACTAGAAAAAGAAGTTGAGGCAACGAAACGTCTTTCGCCAAATCCAGCGAAACAACAACGGCGAACGTTGAAAAGCCAAGTACGCAAATTAAATACAAAGCGAGAAAAACTTCTGGAACATCAAACGCAGTTTTCTACTTATGGGACAAGAAACAGTTATTCAAAAACTGATCATGATGCGACATTCATGCGCGTAAAAGAAGACCACATGAAAAATGGCCAACTTAAACCTGCGTATAACCTGCAGATCGCTACTTGTAATCAATTTGTGCTCGGCTACGATGTCTTTCAAAACCCAACAGACACTAAAACACTGAAACCATTACTGGAAAAAATGAAGATCGCACAAAAGTCCCCTCATTATTTGGTCGCCGATGCAGGCTATGGTTCAGAAAGCAATTACCGCTATATAGAAGATGAACTTCCCCAGCATACTGCACTGATTCCTTATGGAACGATGTTTAAAGAACAAAGCAAGAAATGGCAGACAGATGATCGGAAAGTAATGAATTGGGATTATGAGCCTAAGGAGGACTTTTACATCGACCCCAAAGGGGTACGATTCAATTTTCATGCTTACCGTCAACGAACAGATGCGGATGGCTTTGTCCGAGATTTTAAAGAATACCAAGCAGAAAAAACGGATGCGAACCAAGCGCTCATTCCTGAAGCCTTAACCCCAAAGGGAAATCGCAGAAAGATCACTGTAAATCCGTCTTGGGAATACCATAAAGAAAAACAAAAAGAGCGTTTATCAACGCCTGAAATTCAAAAAATATATGGTCGGAGAAAGATCGACGTGGAAACAGTCTTCGGATTTATGAAGGCTTGTTTGGGTTTCACTCGATACACTGTTCGGGGCTTAGAAAAAGTCAGAAAACAGACGGGTTTACTCATTACGGCAATCAATATGATGAAATTGACAAAAATAGGTAATTGAACTACCCAAAATGAATAAAAAAACAAGGAGCACTCGAAAAATCACATGATTTTCGAGTGCTCCTTATATTTTGGAGAGCGTAACTAGTTAACTTATGTCACGCCCCC
>NZ_JACVUH010000004.1:0-260940 GCF_016516865.1 Enterococcus sp. S53 | reverse complement strand
TTTTAAAATTGCGACTTCGTTATAATATCATCTGTCGAGCTGTGCGTCAACTACTTTTTTCAATTCTTTTTAGGAATTCAATTAGTCATTTGGCACATGTAATAATATACCAAGACTTGCGCTATTCGTCAACCATAAAATGATTGATAGACCAACGTTTCTAGTTACTCCGTTTCCAAAGATGATTCGTGATTTTTAGTCCGTGATTTCCGCCTTTTTTAAGGACTTTTTCCGTTATTATTTGCCTATCGTTCGTCTTTTTCCTTTTTGTGTTTTCTTAATTCCTATCATTCTTATAAATTTAAGTATGATTTTATCTATTTTGTGGAATATTTGCTAAAATGGAGAAAAGAATATTGTTCCTAGGAGGACCCAGTATGAAAATACTTGTAGCAGATGATGACAAAGAGATCGTAGAACTATTAAGCATTTATTTACACAATGAAGGTTATGAATCGGTCAAAGCATATGATGGAAAAGAAGCACTGACCAAGATCCGCACCACTTCTGATATCGAACTATTGATCTTAGATATCATGATGCCAGAAATGGATGGCATGCAAGTCGTGAAAGAATTGAGAAAAGAATCCCAAATCCCTATTATTATGCTAACCGCTAAAACAACCGATATGGATAAGATTCGTGGATTGGTCGCCGGTGCGGATGATTATGTCACAAAACCTTTCAATCCATTAGAAGTTATGGCCCGGGTAAAATCGTTATTGAGAAGAACCAAGATGCAGGCTGCTTCAAATCAACCAGAGATTCTGGAAGTAAGCTCTCTTATTATCAATCGCGATTCCCATGAAGTAAAAACCGTCGATGGCAACGAAATTCAATTGACTGCATTAGAATTTGGTATCCTCTACTTACTGGCATCGCATCCCAACCGTGTCTTTAGCGCCGATGAGATTTTTGAACGAGTTTGGAAACAAGAAAGTGTCGTTTCTGCCAAAACAGTTATGGTCCATGTCAGTCACTTACGAGATAAGATCGAAGAAGCCACGGATGGTGAAAAAGTCATCCAAACAGTATGGGGGGTCGGCTACAAAATAGATGCGAAGTAAACCAACTGAAAAAAAGCGCAACACACCAATCGAAAAAAAGAAACGGATCACGTTGACCTCAAAGGAAATCAGTGAGTTATTTGCCGAAGGAATTGTAACAATTGTTCTTTTACTTCTATTAAATATCGCTATTTTGGTCATCTTGACCTCAATCGTTGAAAATTCACCAGATTTAGTTGATGCCATCTACGCTTCGAAGAATGCTTTCACATCTGCCTTTAATACAGATATCTTCCGCAGTGGGCGCAACTTCATTCTACCGATGTTCTTCCTATTAGATGTGATCGTCTTATATTGGCGTTTGATTCGCCGCTACCATCAAATGCAGCTACGCCACATTATCAGTGAGCTTCATTTTATTGCGGAAGGCAATTACGATCATCGCATCCCCTTCGAGTTACGGGGCGATTTAAGTCGGATCGTGTCTAATATCAATGGCTTAGTCGACAGTACGGTGGCGGCGATTGAAGATGAACGCCGGATCGAGCAATCCAAAGATGAGCTGATTACCAATGTTAGCCATGACATTCGGACACCACTGACTTCGATCATCGGCTATTTAGGTCTAATTGAAGATCGACAATACCATTCAGAAGAAGAATTGCTGAAATATACCCATACGGCGTATGTCAAAGCCAAACAAATGAAATCCCTCGTCGATGATTTGTTTGAATACACAAAAGTGCGCCAGCCTAGCGTGCCGATCAATGTGATGGAATTTGATATGGCTCAGCTAGTGGAACAATTGGCGGCGGACTTTGAATTAGAAGCTAGCCGAAAAGGTATCAAGATTGAAACGTACACCCGTCCAGAGCATATCGAAATGGATGGCGATACCGAAAAACTGGTGCGAGTTTTCAATAATTTGCTGTCAAATGCCTTGAAATATGGCAAAGGCGCCGATAAGATCCGCATGGAAGTCGAGAAAGTCGGGACCGAAGCGATCTTAACAGTCAAAAACAATGGGCAAATGATCCCTAAGCAAGCCCTTGATTCTCTATTCGACCGTTTCTACCGAGTGGAAGAATCCCGCTCTCAAGAAACAGGAGGAACTGGCTTAGGTCTAGCGATCGCTCAAAGCATCGTCGCCTTACATGGCGGCTATATCTATGCCAAGTCAACGCCGGAATGGACGTCCTTTATTATCCATCTCCCGTTGAAACGCAACAACTTATCCAACACACAAACCTATGGTTGACGACCCAACATTTTTTGGGTATGCTAGAGAAAATAATCAAGGCACAGAACCTAGTATATTTTTTTCATCTGTATAGAGAGCTGATGGTTGGTGAAAATCAGTGTTGGAAAAAATAGAATCCAGTTCTTTAACGTGTATTTTTCGAAAGAAAAATCGTTGGCTCACGATACGAGCAGCAAGGGCAGCGCAAGCTGAACTTGGGTGGCACCGCGAATGGTCATTTCGTCCCAAGCAATACGGGATCGGAATGGCCTTTTTTCTATGGAAAAATCAAAGGAGGATGTATCACTATGTTAGATGTAAAAATGATTCGCCAAAATTTTGCTGAAGTACAAAGCAAACTCGCAACACGCGGCGTGCAAAAAGAAGTGTTGGACCGCTTTTTAACGCTTGACGAACGTCGCCGAGAACTCTTAGTCCAAACGGAAGAACGCAAGAAATTGCGCAACGATGTTTCTGGTGAGATCGCTGCCTTGAAACGGGCGAAAGAAGACGCGGCAGATAAAATTGCCCAAATGAAAGAAGTCGGTAGCCAAATCAAGCAATTGGATGAAGAAATCGCCCAAATCGATGAAGACATCAAAGAGATCGCCACGACATTGCCGAACTTGCCGAATGATTCTGTTCCGGTGGGCAAAGATGAAGACGACAATGTAGAAGTCCGCCGCTGGGCAGAACCAAAAACCTTTGACTTTGAACCAAAACCCCATTGGGAGATCGCAGAAGACTTGGGGATCCTCGACTTTGAGCGGGGTGCCAAAGTTTCTGGTAGCCGTTTTGTTTACTACAAAGGCTTAGGTGCTCGTTTGGAACGTGCCTTATACAACTTCATGTTGGATCAGCATGTTTATGAGCATGGATATACAGAGATGATCACCCCGTATATCGTCAACAGCCAAGCAATGTTCGGTACTGGGCAATTTCCGAAGTTCAAAGAAGATGTTTTCCAATTGGCAGACACTGATTTGACTTTGATCCCGACTGCGGAAGTACCTTTGACCAACTACTATCAAGGGGAGATCTTAGAACAAGAGCAGCTCCCTGCCTACTTCACTGCCTTGAGCCCATCATTTCGTTCGGAAGCCGGCAGCGCTGGCCGTGACACTCGCGGCTTGATTCGCTTGCATCAATTCAATAAAGTCGAAATGGTGAAATTCAGTGATGCAGAACATTCTTATGAAGAATTAGAAAAAATGACGGCTAATGCCGAAGATATTTTGCAAAAACTCCATTTGCCTTACCGTGTGCTTAGCTTGTGTACAGGAGATATGGGCTTTTCTGCAGCGAAGACTTATGATTTAGAAGTATGGATCCCTGCCCAAGAGATGTATCGTGAGATCAGCTCTTGCTCAAACTGTGAAGACTTCCAAGCACGCCGTGCCATGATCCGTTACCGCGATCAAGAGGGCAAGATTCACTACATGCATACACTAAACGGCTCTGGTCTGGCTGTCGGTCGGACGGTGGCTGCAGTGCTTGAAAATTATCAAAACGAAGACGGCAGTGTAACGGTACCGGAAGTTCTGGTTCCTTACATGGGCGGACTGACAAAAATTGAAAAAGCCTAAGCCTTAGTAACCTCAGTAGCAACCCCTAGAGAACAGTCACACCGCGTGAACGTTCCCTAGGGGTTTTCTTGTTCACGTCGCCTGTAGTGGTTTCCATCCCCCCTAACCACTTTGATCACTTCTTGCAAGAGAAACAACGCAACAAGGTTGTAATTTTTAAGCGAATAATTAGAAAAATCCCTTTGTCTTTTTAATCCTCTATCAGAAACCGGGCATGATCGTTGAAAGTGCCTGTGACTTATGGTAACGTGGGCATAATTTAGGATGGAATGAAGGGAGCTTCACCAATGCCCGAACGAAAGACCTATGCCCGTCGGAGTGACTTACACAAGAAACCAAACAATAATCAAAAACGAACAACATCAGCTGAAGAAAGACCGAAAGGACCACCCTCGAAAAAGAAGCCGTATCGAAAAGCAATTTTTTCCTTATTCGCCTTATTATTGATCGTTTTGATCGCAACGGCTGGCTCAGTCCTTTACACGTTGCACCAACAAGAAGTTGCCGCCAAAGCAAAATATGAGGCAGCTGCGGAGAAATTATTGGCATCAATCCAAGCAGAACAAAGCCAAAATGGGTTAAAAACAACGCCTGAAGTGCTCTCAGAAGGAGCAAACAAAGAACTGATCTACCGCCCGCAAGACCTCGATACGTTTCCCATCAAAGATATCAAAGATCGGTTGACGAAAGCCGCTGAGTCATTGCGCAAAAAACAAACGGAAAAAGAAGTCGTCACCGTTGCCCGTATCCAAGCACAAACAGTAGCTGCAAAAGTCTCTACCTATTCATTAAAAGCCGACAGCTATGTATGGAATCGAGAAACCGGTCGTTTTGAAGATGCTGATCGTTTAACAGATGCACCGATCTTTGTTTCAGAGAAGACACAAACCGAATTGTCTTTGAAAGAACTGGTTCCTGATGAAGGCAGCTTATTAGGTATTCAACAAGTCATTCAACAGAAACTGCTGGATCAAGCTAAGGAACCCGCAAAAATCATCGACGCCGTCTTGGCCATGGAGCGGATCACCTTCGATTCGAAATTTACTTATGATCCAGAGAAGCTGACCATCGAATTGCCAAAAAATCAGACGGGAGCGACGGAAATCACCCTGTCTTACAGCGAGATCGCCCCATTCATTGATCCTGATCTCGTGGCTGCTGACCAACTCGACAATGCCTTGCCAAGTCTTGACCCCAATAAAAAATACGTGGCATTGACCTTTGATGATGGACCCAACAACACCTCCACCATGGATCTGTTGAACATCTTACAAGAAAATGATGTCAAAGCGACCTTCTTTATGCTAGGACAAATGGTTGAGCAATATCCGCAAGCTGCCAAAAAAGTCCAAGAAGCTGGACACGAGATCGCCAGTCATTCTTACTCTCATCCGCAGCTGAATACTCTTTCAGCGGAAGATTTGCAGGCAGAAGTCACGAAAACCAATAAAACCATTTACAATGCGACGGGTTTACTACCTAGGAATTTACGGCCACCTTATGGCGCTATCGACAAACAAAGCGCAGAAACCATCGGCATGCCGATCATTCAATGGGACATCGATTCTCAAGACTGGAAATTGAAGGATCCGAAGAAAATCAATGCCTTGGTTCAACAAAATGTCTTTAATGGTGCCATGATCTTGATTCATGATATCCACCCGAAATCCGTGAAAGCTGTACCGGGAGTCATTAAAACGCTCAAAAACGAAGGCTACGAATTCGTGACCGTCGATCAATTATTAGGCGCACGGCAAAAACCGTTGCATCAATACTTTGGGATGAACGATGAACGCCTCGTTGATTAAATAAAAAAAGGAACGCAGCAAATTGTCTCTTGCTGCGTTCCTTTTTGGTTATCGGATCGTTCCCTCTTTTTTTAGCCCTTCTTTTCCTCATACACATTGGTCACAAAAATTTGGATCAACAGTTCAGCGACAGCTTTTGGCGGCATCGTTGAGAAATCTTTGAGCCAGCGTTCGATCAACCCGATAGACCCGCAGACAAAAAAGCTAAGACACAGTTCCAATTCTTCCTCGGAAGCATCTTGAAAGTATTGGGCAAACCGTTTCAAGGTCTCCGGTTTGATCTCTGACAACAAAAGATTCAGCAAATGGCTGTTGTTTAACAAAATCAAATGGGTCGTACTAGGATTCTCATACAAAATCGTCAACAGCTTTTCCAACCAAAGATCCAATGACAAATTTTCCTGCTGCAAGTTCGATGCGATCTGCTCAACAAGCTCCCCTTCGATCTCCTCCAACAACGCGGCCGTATCCTTATAATATTTATAAAATGTTCCTCGGTTGATATCGGCTCGTTCCGCAATCTCTTTGATCGTGATTTTGCGGTACTCTTTTTCCAACAATAACTCCTGAAAGGCGCGTCGGATCACTTTTTTCGAGTAGATCGTTCGACGATTCCCCACAGTCCCCACCATATCGTTTCCCCTTTTCTCTGTACATTTGATCAATATTTGTCTATTTAATGACAAATACGTAAGCATTGAGGATTGCTCTTACTTTTCTTTCTTAGTATACTAACACCATGTGATTAAATCAACACGTGTTTAAAAAATGGAGGCTTTATTAATGAGTTATGTTGAAGTAAAGAATGAATATAAACGCTATCAGATGGGCGAAACCACCATCACTGCCAACAACGATCTTTCCTTTGCCATTGAAGAAGGCGAATTAGTGGTGATCCTTGGACCCAGTGGTGCCGGAAAATCGACCGTTTTGAATATTTTAGGCGGGATGGATTCGCCAGATGAAGGTCAAATCATTATCGACAATGTCGATATCGCGAAGTTTAACGACAAACAGCTGACGGAATACCGCCGCACAGACGTCGGGTTCGTCTTCCAGTTTTATAATTTGGTCCCGAATTTGACAGCAAAAGAAAACATTGAATTGGCAACAGAAGTCTCACCGAATGCACTCGATCCTGATGAAGTCTTGGCCCAAGTCGGGTTAGAAAACCGCAAAAACAACTTTCCTTCGCAGCTCTCTGGTGGAGAACAGCAGCGGGTATCGATCGCTCGGGCGTTAGCCAAAAACCCGAAACTGCTTCTATGCGATGAACCGACTGGTGCCTTGGACTTTGAAACAGGAAAACAAGTGTTGAAGCTTTTGCAAAACGCTAGCCGGAAAAATGGCAATACGGTGTTGATCATCACCCATAACAGCGCCATTGCCCCGATCGCCGATCGGGTGATCCATATCAACGATGCCACTGTCCGTTCCATTGAAGAGAATCCTCATCCCATCTCGATCGATGAAATCGTTTGGTAGGAGGATCTGATGAAAAATAAGACCTATCTTAAAGCAAGTTTGCGAGAGATTCGCCAATCAAAAGGCCGCTTTATCGCAATCACCTTGATCATTTTTTTAGGAACGTTTCTCTTTGTCGGTGTCAAAGCGACCGGCCCGATCCTGAATCATTCCGCGAGTGAATATGTCAACGGCCAGCATTTAGCGGATCTGCAAGTCACTTCAACCCTGGGATTGACAGAGGACGACATTGATGCCGCGGAAAAAAGCGGTGCTCACGCAGAAGCCGCCTATCAATTTTATTACGCTGCCAACTCAGATGAAGTCGTGCAAGTGACCTCCTATGATCCCTCACAGGAACTCAACCAGTTACTGGTGAAGGATGGCCGACTGCCAGAAAAAGCCGATGAAATCGTGCTGGACACCGAAGCAAAAAACTATGGCTGGCAAATAGGGGATACTTTTACGATCGATGATGCCGATAATCTGTCGGACAAAGACTATACGATCGTTGGGTTCGCCACCTCTCCGATTTATATCAGTGCTGCCGAACGGGGCTATGCGAATGTCGGCAGCGGTGTCGTGACGTACTTTGCTTATGTACCGGAAGAACAGTTCACGATGGAGGTCAAATCGATCCTTTATCTCGCCTTTGATGATGTCGCTGGGCTTGAAACATACTCCGATGCTTACACCGACAAGATGGCAGCCCATCAAGAAACGATTGAGGAACTGTTTGCGGATCGCCCTAAAGAACGCTTAGCAGAAATTCAGCAAGACGCTTTTGATGAATTAGCCCCTGCAGAAAAAGAAGTCCGCGATGGACAAAAACAGTTAGCTGATGGACAAGCCCAACTGGATCAGGCCAAAGCGGAACTAGAACAACAGCAAGCCGCCTTGGCACAGCTGCCGCCCGTACAACAAGCAGCCCTCGAAGGCCAATTGGCAGCTGGGGAAGCAGAATTGACACAGCAGCAAGACCAATTAGATGAACAGCAACAAGAACTAACTGACGCCCAACAAACACTGGCAGAAAAACGGGCAGAGATCGAAGACTTGGCAGAGCCGACGTATCTTTACAACCAGCGCAAAGACAATCCCGGTTTCCAAGAATATGGTGGGTTGTCTGATCGTATCGCCGCGATCGCCAATGTGTTCCCAGTCTTCTTCTTCTTTATCGCTGCGTTGATCACCTTTACGACACTGACGCGGATGGTAGAAGAAAACCGCAAAGAGATCGGCACCTTAAAAGCGATGGGCTATGGCAAAGTCGAGATCTCCCTTAAATATTTGATTTATGCCCTCCTTTCTTCGGCCATTGGCATTATTAGTGGGGCCGTATTAGGAACCGAACTGTTGCCGCGTTTGATCTATTTCCTATCCAGCGAACGGTATCTTTTAGACGGGATTCGCGTCTATTATGTCTGGTCACCAATTATTTTGGCCGCGATCGCCTTTTTACTGGCGACGCTTGGTGCCTGCCTCTTTGTTCTGATCAAAGAATTGCGGGAAAAACCTGCCCAGCTACTGCAAGTTCGCGCACCAAAACCTGGGAAACGGATTTTATTAGAAGCCATTACCCCCCTATGGTCACGGTTAAGCTTCAATCAAAAAGTCAGCTTCCGTAACATTTTCCGCTACAAATCGCGAATGATCATGGCGATCATTGGCATCGCCGGTTGTACAGGACTGATGGTGGCAGGCGTTGGGTTGAAAGATTCCTTAAGTGCTGTGACTGCGAAACAATTTGGACCCATTACGGATTATCAAGCCGTCGTGACCTTAAATGATGCGAAGGAAGAAACCGTTGCTGCCGCTGAAACGGTTTTAACAGACGATCCTCTTGTGACCCATTCGATGCTAGTCTACAATGAAACGATCGAGATTCGACCGGCTAACCAAGGAAAACAAAGTCTGACCTTGATGGTTCCGGCAGATCAGGATGCTTTTGCAGACTATGTCCATTTGAAAACGACGGCAGGACAGAAGCTGTCATTAACAGAGGGTGCCGTGCTGACTATGAAGTACGCAGAATTGTATGATCTGCAGGTTGGCGATACATTGACCTTCTATACCAGCGATCAAGAAGCCTTTGAAGTACCTATTAGTGGCATCGCAGAAAATTATTTAGGCAATTCTCTTTATCTGTCACCAACCGTTTACGAAGAAATCACCAATAGTACCTTTGAACCGAATGCGTTCTTAGTCAAAAGCAAGACGATGACGAAAAAGCAAGAGGAAGCTTTATCAACAGCCTTGTTAGATACCGACAAAGTCAAAAACACGACGTTCCTTTCCACTCAGATCAAAATGCAGGATGATTCGATGGGCAACTTGAACTCCATTGTCTTGATCTTAGTTGTATTATCAGGGGCATTAGCCTTTGTCGTCTTGTATAACTTGACCAACATCAATGTTTCCGAGCGGATTCGCGAACTTTCTACCATTAAAGTATTAGGGTTTTACAATAAGGAAGTCACCATGTACATCGTACGGGAAAATATCGTCTTTACGTTATTTGGGATTCTCGCAGGCTACGTGGTAGGTTACTTCTTGACTGACTTTATTTTGATCCAAGCTTCGATGGAAAACATGGTCTTTCCATTAGTGATCAATTGGCCGGCCTATGCTTTAGCCGGCGGCATGACGATTCTCTTTACGATCATCGTGATGTACGTCACCCATGTGAAACTGACTCATGTCAACATGATCGATGCATTGAAATCAAACGAATAAGCTGCTGCTAAAGCGATTTGCTGATCATCCAGCAGCGATTTTAAAGAAAAGGACGCCACTCTTGCCTAGATAGCTGAGAGTGACGTCCTTTTTTGAACAAATAATCCCCTCTGTCCGCTTTTGAACAGAGGGGATCGTTTGTTTTCACGTGAAACATTTTATGATTTTACAGAGTAGTTTGGTGCTTCTTTCGTGATTTGAACATCGTGGGGATGTGATTCTTTTAGTCCGTTGCCGCTCATTTGGATGAATTGTGCTTCATCACGTAATTGCTGTAGATTGCCAGCACCGACATAACCCATCCCTGATTTCAACCCGCCGATCATTTGGAAGATGATATCAGAAACGCTGCCTTTATAAGCGACACGCCCTTCAATGCCTTCTGGAACCAATTTGTTGGCTTCGTTTACGCCCCCTTGGAAGTAACGGTCGCTGGAGCCTTTTTCCATTGCCCCCAATGAACCCATTCCGCGGTACGTTTTGAAGCGACGGCCTTGATAGATTTCGAATTCACCTGGTGATTCATCGGTTCCTGCCAACATGCTACCTAGCATTACGGCATGACCGCCAGCTGCTAAAGCTTTGACGATATCGCCAGAGTACTTGATCCCACCATCGGCAATGATTGCTTTTCCGTATTGACGTGCCACAGAGGCTGCATCATAGATCGCGGTCAATTGGGGAACTCCGACACCGGCTACCACCCGAGTGGTACAGATCGAGCCTGGACCGATCCCGACTTTTACGACATCGACACCAGCATCATACAATGCTTTCGTGCCTTCGGCAGTGGCAACATTTCCAGCAATCAATGTCGCTTCTGGGAAATGGGCACGAATTTCAGAGATTTTGCGTAAAACACCGGCACTGTGTCCGTGGGCAGTATCAATGACGATCGCATCCACGCCTGCATCCAATAATGCTTGTGCACGTTCAAAGGTATCGCTGGTAACGCCGACTGCTGCTGCCACTAATAGGCGTCCATGCGTGTCTTTGGCTGCATTCGGGAATTCGATCACTTTTTCAATATCTTTGATAGTGATCAACCCGCTTAAGATCCCTGCTTCATCAACGATCGGTAATTTTTCGATCTTGTGTTGTTGTAAGATTTTTTCCGCGTCTTTCAACGAAGTACCGACAGGTGCTGTGATCAATTGGTCTTTGGTCATCACATCATTGATCGGCATCGTATAATCCGTGACAAAACGCATGTCGCGGTTCGTGATGATACCGACTAATTTGCGGTTTTCCATCGTTTCTACGATCGGTACCCCACTGATGCGGTACTTGCTCATCAAATGTTCTGCATCAGCAACTAAGTGGGTTGGTGTTAAGAAAAACGGATCGATGATCACGCCGCTTTCAGAACGTTTTACTTTGCGCACTTCATCTGCTTGCGCTGCGATACTCATGTTTTTGTGAATCACGCCAAGTCCGCCTTGACGCGCCATTGAGATCGCCATTTTACTATCAGTTACGGTATCCATACTGGCACTTATGATTGGAATATTTAGTGTAATATTCGGGGCAAGCTGCACTTTCATATCCACGTCATTTGGCAAGACGTGACTTTCTGCCGGAATCAATAAGACATCATCAAACGTTAACCCTTTTTTTACAAATTTGGTTTCCCAGTTGGACATTTTTGTAACCACTCCTTAAAGTTTTTAGGTATTTTAAAAAAAATAGCAAAGATTTTTTCATAAGTCAACCATTCGGAAAGCTTTCTTAATAATCCTCTTCAAACCTTTGGTCAAATCTCATAATTCGCCATTTTTTCTAAAAAAACACGTTGATCGTGCGGTCTTTTTTAACAAAAGAAGGCGCACGATCAACGTGTAGCCATCAGCCTCTAGGAACAGACAGACTGCTGATGATATTGTATTTGCGTTTCAAGTAGTACTTCGCTGCTAATGCCACTGCCCCGATCAAGGCTTCAATCACAGGATCCACTTGTGGATTCAATGGTGGTTGGATCATCGCAGAAAGCGAGATCACAACGATCCATAGCATGAAGGCTGCGACTAAAATCAAAATGATCTTCCACATCTTCGGCCGTTTGCTCTTATCAGCACCCGGGCGTTCATATTGATACATGTATTTGTACATCAAGTAGAAGACCCAACCAGCAAGCATCGCCATCAAGAAGAGGGTCAATAAGCCATAAGGTTGTGCTTGTCCTCTAGTAAAGATTCCCATAACCCCTAACATCAACCCAAAAATCCCTAAAATCAGCAAGGTGTTATCCAACCACATCAAGAAGGGGCCGGATTCTTTTTGCTCAACGGGTTTGTTGATGATGGCTTCGGTACGTTCAGACACTGTGCCAAATAATTGGCGGGCCGTTTTGCCGCCTTTTTGTTCTTTGACTAAGACCGGCAGCATCTCATGCAAGGCAATCGTTTTTTCTTCTTCAGAAAGGTTGGCTGCCTCTAGCGATTTTTTTAAATCAAATATATATTGTTGGTTTCGTTTTGTTAATTGTTGTTCTAATTCACGATTTTCGGAAACATAATTTCGCAGAGTTTCTGGTTCCATGAATTGATTCTCCCTTCTGCGTTTTCTTCACAATGGACATTTTACCACAAATTCACTGGGAAGAAAGCCCTTTATACGTTAAAACGGAACAACATCACGTCGCCATCTTGCACGACATAATCTTTTCCTTCCAAACGTACCCGACCGGCTTCTTTGGCCGCTTGCATCGTGCCGTATTGGTTCAGATCTTCAAAGGAAACAGTTTCCGCACGAATAAAGCCGCGCTCAAAGTCCGTATGGATGATCCCCGCTGCTTGCGGTGCTTTGATGCCTTTACGGAACGTCCACGCACGCACTTCTTGTTCACCAGCGGTAAAGTACGTTGCTAGACCCAGCAAATCATAGGCGGCACGAATCAATTGATCCAACCCTGATTCTTCAATTCCTAATGCTTCTAAAAACTCTGCTTTGTCTTCTTCGTCCAGCTCAGCGATCTCTTCTTCAGCACGAGCACTGATGACGATCACTTCCGCATTTTCGCTTGCTGCAAATTCTTTCACTTTGTTGACATAGTCATTGGTTTCATAGTCTGCGACGTCTTCTTCTGCTACGTTGGCAACGTATAAGACTGGTTTGGTCGTTAGTAAAAACAAACTTTTGACGATGCGCTGTTCTTCATCTGTAAATTCGATCGAACGAGCAGAGATCCCTTCTTCTAGGACCGGTTTGATCTTATCAAGAACGGCCAGTTCCGCAACCGCATCTTTGTCTTTGGTTTTGGCAATTTTTGCGACCCGAGTATAGCGCTTGTTGACGGATTCTAAATCCGCTAAAACCAACTCCAAGTTGATGGTGTCGATATCAGCTAATGGGTCCACGCGGCCTTCCACGTGGGTGATGTTGTCGTCGTCGAAACAACGAACGACATGACAGATCGCATCCACTTGGCGGATATGGCTCAAAAATTGGTTACCTAATCCTTCCCCTTTGCTGGCACCGCGGACGATTCCAGCAATATCCGTAAATTCAAAGGTGGTTGGGACCGTCTTTTTCGGACGGACTAATTCTGTTAAACGCTGTAAGCGCCAATCTGGCACTTCCACCATTCCTACATTCGGATCGATCGTCGCAAACGGGTAGTTTGCGGCTTCTGCTCCTGCTTTGGTTATTGCATTAAATAAAGTAGATTTGCCCACATTTGGCAATCCAACGATTCCGGCAGTTAACGCCATGCTTCACTTCACTCTTTCTCTTTTTTTTCTAGGATTTTCTTCATCTTTTTATCAAATTCTCGGCGCGTCATCATGACGATGTGGCCGCAATTCGTACACTTTATTTTGATGTCTGCCCCCATACGGATGATTTCCCAACGATTGGCTTTGCAGGCATGCGGTTTTTTCATTTCGACAATATCCCCAAGATCATACATCTTTATCACCTCAAGCTTCATCAAATTGAATGTTCAATAAATCTAAAATACGGGTTAAATCTTTTTGTGAAAGGTATTCGATCTCGATTTTTCCTTTGCCTTCTTTTTCGCGGATCTCGACATTCGTGCCGAATTTATCCATTAACCGTTCTTCGCTTTCTCGTAAATAGTACGGTTTTTCCCGAATCAGACGCGGCACTTTTTTCTTTTCGTTTTTCGTGTCATTCATCTCAGCGACCATTTGTTCTAATTGGCGGACTGTCAGATTTTCTTTGACACAACGATTGGCTAATTTTAAGATCTGTTCTTTGTTTTTCAAGCCTAATAATGTCCGGGCTTGCCCCATAGACAAACGGTCATCTTGAACCATTTCTTTGACGAGTTTCGGCAAGGACAGTAACCGCAAATAATTGGCGATATACGGGCGGCTTTTCCCTAAACGTTCAGCGACTTGTGCTTGGGTCAATTTCAAGTTCTTCATCAACATGTCATAGGCTTCTGCTTCTTCTAAAGGATTTAAATCTTCCCGCTGCAAGTTTTCTAAAACGGCGACTTGCATCATCGCTTCTTCATCAAAATTGCGGATGATGGCGGGGATCGTTTCCTTGCCAGCTAGTTTAGACGCTCGAAACCGGCGTTCACCAGCAATGATCTCATAGCCTTTGACGGATGATTGCCGCACGATGATTGGTTGAAAGACCCCCGAATGCTGGATCGAATTGGCTAGTTCTTGTAATGAAAGCTCATCAAAGGTTTTTCGCGGTTGATAAGGGTTGGGTCTTAATTCGTTTAAAGGCAGTTCAACGACTTTTTCTGTCTTGATATCGACTTCTTCTAACCCTTGCAGATCTTGAAACAACGCATCGATCCCACGCCCTAATCCTTTCCCTTTATTCTTCACGGGCTAACACTTCCTTTGCTAACGTCTGATAGACTTCGGCTCCTTTTGAGCGTGGATCATAATCAATGATCGACAATCCATGACTAGGTGCTTCAGACAAACGGATATTCCGCGGAATAATGGTTTCATATACTTTTTCTTGGAAATAGCGACGGACTTCTTCCACGACTTCCGCGCCTAAGTTCGTACGGGCATCATACATCGTCAGTAAGACCCCTTCGATCTCTAACTCAGGGTTAAAATGTTTTTGTACTAAACGCACGGTATTCAATAGTTGGCTCAGCCCTTCTAATGCATAGTACTCACATTGGACTGGGATCAAAATCGAATCGCTGGCGGTAAAGGCATTGATCGTCAAATGACCTAAAGATGGCGGGCAATCGATAAAGATATAATCGTATTGTTCTTTGATTTCATTCAAAGCCGATTTCAATCGAGATTCCCGTGCCATCATGGAGGTCAATTCAATTTCCGCACCAGCTAATTGGATCGTCGCTGGAACGATATCCAAGTTTTCTCGGCTGCTAGGTAAAATCGCTTCAACGATCGGTGTTTCATTGACTAATACATCATAGATGTCTTGTTCCACATCTGGTTTGCGAATGCCGACACCGCTTGTGGCGTTGCCTTGGGCATCAATATCTACGAGTAACACTTTTTTGCCGACAAATGCTAAGGACGCACCTAGGTTCACCGTTGTGGTGGTTTTGCCTACGCCGCCTTTTTGGTTTGCAACTGAAATAATACGGGCCATTGATTTTCCTCCTATTTAATTGGTTGTTTCGCTGGCATTCCCGGTTTGCGGGGGTATTTCTTTGGCGTTTCTTTTTTCTTTTGAATGATCAAAAGATGGCGTTCATCGCCGCTGACCGGTAAGGTAAAGCTTTTTTCTTCAATAAATTTGCCGCCTAAGAGTGAGATCGCTGGTTTGGCTTCAACCAGTTCTTCCTCGCTTTTGGCAGCTTTGAGCGCATAAAAATAGCCTGCTTTTTTCACCAATGGCACACAGAGTTCCGTTAACACATTCAAACGGGCAACCGCACGAGCGGTCACATAATCGAATTGCCCACGAAATTGCGGGTTTTGACCAAATGTTTCTGCACGGTCATGGTACAAGTGGACATTTTCCAATTGTAGATCCGTCACAAGGGTTTGTAAAAAGGTGATGCGCTTATTTAAAGAGTCGACGATCGTCACTTCTAATTCAGGAAACACGATTTTTAGTGGAATACTTGGAAAGCCAGCACCTGAACCGACATCGCACAAATGACTTTGCGGGTCAAGGGCGGTTTCAAAAGCTAAGGAAACAGAATCGTAGAAATGCTTCAAATACACTTCTGATTTTTCCGTGATTGCGGTTAGATTCATCTTCTGATTCCATTCGACTAAACGCTCGAAATAGACAGCGAATTTTTCCATTTGTTCTTCGGTTAAAACGATCCCGTTTTTGCGTAATTCTTCATGAAATTCTTCAGGTAGCATAACGAATCCTTTCTATTTTGTGAAACAGAAAAATGTTTCACAGACTAGTTCCTACTTTAACGCAAAAAGCAATGTGATGCAATAGCCAGACATTGCTTTCTAGGAGAATTTACCATTTTTTAACTGGGGCTTTAAGGTTGGTTTAAGGCAGAGGAATTATACTCATTTCAATCCAAAAAACTTTTTTCATTTTTCCTTGACCAGCAAGGCTGCCAACCTTGCTGGTCAGCTTTTCTTCGCAAAGAAACAAGCATTGATCTCAGGATCAATGCTTGTTTTTGTTTCATATGAAACTTTTTTATTTCACGCGAGGTTCGTTGTATTCTTCGATACGATCAGACGCGCGGGAAGCCGCATGTTTGGCTTTGTTGGTTTGACGTGAAGCGAAGTCGCCGGTTTTAGAAGCAGCTGACGTTACTTTGTCTTGAACCGTTTCTTGTTCCTCTTCGTATTCAGCGATCGTTTTTACATCTACAACGTTGATGTTAACTTCGATCACTTCTAATTGGGTCATTGTTGTTACTTCTTTTTGGATGACTTCTTTGACTTGGTCAGCGATTTCTGGGATGTTGCGGTCATATTCAACCACGATATCTAAATCAACGGCTACTTGTTTTTTCCCAACTTCGGTATTGATACCGGCAGTCACATTGTCTGTATTGACCAATTTTTCAGCAATATTAGAGAAGAAACCACCATCGACCGTCAACAGACCATCTACATTTTCTAATGCGATCCCGATGATTTTTTGGATCACTTTGTCATCATAGGTCAATGAACCATGAACGGGTGCATCCCCGGTTGGTCCTTCAAAATCGTTGTGGCCAGGTTTTGGCGGTGCTGGATGATGTCCGGCTGGATCTGGATTTCCTGGTGCTGGATGATCCCCTGGTTTTGGTCCATTTTGTTGTCCTGCTACTGCTTTTTCAGCATTTGGTACCACTGGATCAGGTGATTCAGTCATTGGAATCGCATTTTCATTGGCTTGATGATTGGTGTTGGGAACCACTGGATCTGGATGTGCACTGACATTTTTTTCATTGTTTAATTCGTTTTTATCGTTATTCATTAAAAATTCCTCCTATAAAATACGTTATTGTTGGTTAAAAAATTCGTCGATGATACCGGTACGTTGGAGATACAATCCTAGCGCAAAACCCAAACCTGTTAGGAGTAGAATCAGCAATGTTTTGAAAAAACCGATCGTTACAAACAACACAGCCAGAACAAGGCCGATTGCTCCAAAAATCAATGGGATTTTGTATTGTTGTAGTTCGTTCATCATAGCCCTCCTATTCTACTCGCGGGTTTTCCGGAGTCTCATTTTGTTCAAAATTCGCGTAATTGACTTCGACTTTGACTTTTTCACTTGAGCCAAGCACTCGTTGGACATCTTGTTGGATTTCCGCCATTAAGTTTTCGGTTTTGCCAACTAAGGCAGACGTCCGTTTCAAGCGGCCTTTGATTTTGATTAAAATTCGATTTTTGGTCGCCTTGACATGCACTTTTGGTCCTTCAACAAATTCTTTTTCATTTACTTTCGTACGTACAAGTCCTTCGATCGCTTTCTTATCGATCGTCAATGCGCCCTTATCCTCTTTCAAAACAAAGGTTGTTTTAGTTTTTGGATAAAACAGCACGACTAAGATCACGATCAAGAATACGGCGATTAAAACAACGGCTACCCAAAACATATATTGACGCATAAACAAGTTGTCAAAGAAATACGTGACGACATTGCCTCTGCTGTCCAAACCAAATGGCAGCTGCATGTAAGGATTACTCATTAAAACGATTGGTAATAAGACAGTGATAAAGATCAACGAAACGATGATTGATACGATTTTCCACCCTTTACTCATAGGACACCTCCTCCTTTTTCTCCGATTTTTTGATAAGCTTACAAGTTGATGGCTTCTCCGCCGGTAACACCATAAATCTGTGCTGTCACATAGCTAGCTTTATTGGAAGCTAAAAAGACATAGACGGGTGCCAGCTCAGCTGGTTGTCCTGCCCGCTCCAGTAATGCTTGCTGACCAAATTCAGGCAGCTTGTCTTGCGGTTGGCCATGATCTAACTGTAATGGTGTCCAGATTGGTCCTGGGGCTACCCCATTGACCCGAATCCCTTTTTCAGCAAATTGTTTCGCCAAGCTAACTGTAAAACTGGCGATCGCCGATTTGGTTGCCGCATAATCCATTAAATGAGCACTTGGACTAAAGGCTTGGACAGAAGTCGTTGTAACGATCGCTCCCCCAGCCGGTAAGTGTGGCTCAGCAGCTTTGACTAATGCAAACATTGAGATAATGTTTACCATAAAGGTGTCTTTCACTTGTTCAATCGGTAATTCTGCAATCGATGGCCGCGTGATTTGCTGGGCTGCGTTCAATACTAATGTATCTAACCCACCCAATGCTGCCACCGCTTTGTCAACGATCTCTTGTGGTGCCGCTTCGTCTCGCAGGTCATAGGGTAGCAAGATCACTTTACGTCCGGCTTCTTTGATGTACCCTGCAACTTCTTCGGCATCTTCTTCTTCACCTGGGAAAAAGTGTAGAGCAATGTCTGCTCCTTCTCGGGCGAAGGCAATCGCTGCTGCTCGTCCGATCCCAGAATCCCCACCGGTAATCAGTACCCGCCGGTTTTCTAACTGTTGACTTCCCTCATAAGAGTCTTCACCACAATCAGGTTTTGGTCGCATTTCTTCTTGTAAAGCAGGCGTATCTTGTTCCTGTTTGCTGTATTTACCCGTGTGATAAAGTTCCCGTGGATCAGTCAAAATAGGTTCACTCATTCTTACGTCCTCCTTTTCTCTATAATAAAATTCTAAACCATTCATTTTTTTTTGGGAAATATAACGCTTTGTTAACAAAAATAAATCCTCGTTTATTAGAAAATGAAAAAAGAAAGTGCCCTCATTTTTGACCAAAAGCAAATGATTTCCCTTTTTTATAGAAGGGCGTAAACTAATAAGTAGTAACTGGTGGTGCCTGAAAAAGGACGCCCCTTAAGAAAAAGACCTTGGATCAAGAAAAAGGAGGAAACAAACAATGCCTTGGAATGTCCGTGATTATCCTGCATCAATGAAGAACTTAGACCCCTTAGTTCGTAAAAAAGCGATCGATATCGCCAATGCCCTGCTAGCCGATGGCTATTCTGATGATCGGGCAATCCCCATCGCCACGAGTCAAGCAGAAAAATGGTATGACAATGCAGATGAAGAGGAGAAAAAAGCTTTTCAGAAAGAGAAAAATCCGCAAAAAGACGATGCCCATCAAACCAATAAGAATGCGAAAAACTTAATGGATGCGGATGTAGAAGTTGTGTATGAAGACGACCAATGGCAAGTCCGTTCCAAAGGGGCCAAACGTGCCAGTGATCATTTCGATAAGAAAGCAGACGCCATCGCCCGTGCCAAAGAAATCGCCGAAAACAAAGAATCCGTGGTGAACGTTTATAAGAAAGACGGCGACCATCAAAAGGATATTGATTTGAGAGAATAAAATTGGCTGCAAAAAAGCGGAAGGAGGCCTTACGTTTGTCGTTTTAACGGCGTGAAACGTTGCCTACTCTTTCGCTTTTTTGTTTCCTTTCACAGCTAGGTTTAGTGAAAACTAAAGCAACGGCTTCTTTAACGTTTCTCTTTAAAAGCAGCGGTTCGTTGTCAGAAACCTAAAAAACGAAGACCATTTGAATGAACTATTACTTTTAAAATTTCTCGACATCCTAAAAAGTAAGCCGATGAAATGCTGATTTAGCAACAACTGTAAACCATCCGTTACCCCTGTAAACTAGCTTGTGCTTTCTTTAACTAAATAAACCTTGTATACTTGAATTATCAAAAGTACAAGGAGTGGTGTTTGTGAAAAAATTATTTTTTGTGCCGTTTATTTTTATTTGTTTCCTCTTTGCTCTCCCAGCTGCCGCCCAGACAGTGGAAGAACCAGAACTCGTTTATGACCTAGCATCAGATAGTCCCTATGAGCAGCTGATCACGGTAGATGAAGAAGGCAATGAGGTGATTTTGACCATTGAAAAATTGCCGTCATTCCGAGCAAATCTGGCAGCGGGAACGTATCGTGTGTCAAAAACATCCGCCGGTAATTGGACCGCTAGTTATAATGTAACGGTCAATAGCCGCAATCAATTTACAGGCACTTCGAATTTAAGTTTAGTTGCTCACAGAGGAAGTATCACTTCTAGTTCATTAACTCACACGTCCACCAAAGCCACCTGTACGTTTAAGCAAAAAGCAGGTATAATCACTACCAATGGGAGTGTCGTAACCACGATCTCAAATGGGAAGCTAGTTGTTAAATAGCAGATAGGAGCATACATTGGCTTTAGCAGAACAATTAAAAAGCTGTCGCGAGTCTTCGGGATTGTCGCAAACAGCAGTCGCAGAAAAATTACAGATTTCACGCCAGTCGATTTCGAAATGGGAAAATGGGCGCGGCTATCCAGATATTGAGAATTTGATTTTGTTGAGTGATCTCTATCAAGTCTCGATTGATGAGCTTTTACGTGAGAACGAAGCCTTAAAAGAGCGGATCGAAACCAACAATCAAGAAATCAGCGACAAGAAAGAAAAATTGTCGTTACTCCAAAGAACGATGGCAGCAGATAAAGATGAAAGTCTGCTCTTGCTACTGTTAGCTGGAATCGGCTCATTTCTCTTTCCATTAGGTTTGATTTTAGATGGCTTTGTCTTATGGCGTAACAAAAAGGCCAATAATTTTTATGTATTGATCTATATCGTCTGTGCCTTCTCGATTTTCTTGAATTTGTACGATGGCTATGTCCATCTCAGCAACATCATGAACTGGGGAACCACTACGATTGAAAAAGTGGAATAATTCAATTGCTAACACAAAAAGCCCGCTGCGAATTGTTTTCGCAGCGGGCTTTTGACACTCTATTTACCATTTATAAATTGGTTTTTCAAAGAATATTAACCGTCTTTAAACCTTTGCAATCTTCCCTTGTTCGATATACACCATCAAAATACTAATATCAGCTGGGTTTACTCCGCTGATACGGCTCGCTTGGGCGATGGTTTCGGGTTGGATTTTTTGCAGTTTTTGTTTGGCTTCTGTTGCCAAGCCATTGATAGCGGCATAGTCGATGTTTTCAGGAATACGTTTGGCTTCCATCCGTTTGAGTTTCTCCACTTTTTCGAGGGCTTTTTTAATATAACCTTCGTATTTGATTTGGATCTCGACTTGTTCAATCTCTTTTGGCTTCAATGCTTCATTGGCTTCGATAAATTGCAGCATTTCGGCATACGTCACTTCAGGCCGACGCAAGAATTCATTTGCTAAAACGCCATCTTTCAAGGTGGCCGTCCCTTTGGCAGTCAAATACGCTTGTACTTCTGGCGTTGGTTTGATGCGGATTTTGGATAAACGTTTGATTTCTGCTTCAACAGCTTCTTTTTTCGCTACATACGCTTCGTATTGCGCTTCTGGGACGAGCCCGATTTGATGTCCCACTTCGGTCAAACGCAGATCGGCATTATCATGACGCAGCAATAAGCGGTATTCGGCACGAGAGGTCAATAAACGGTATGGTTCATTGGTTCCTTTAGTCACCAAATCATCGATCATCACACCGATATAACCGTCGCTGCGTTTCATAATGAAGGGTTCTTTGCCTTGAATTTTCAAAGCGGCATTGATGCCGGCGATCAAGCCTTGACCGGCCGCTTCTTCATAGCCGCTGGTTCCGTTGGTTTGTCCTGCCGTAAAGAGGTTTTCGATGACTTTGGTTTCTAATGTTGGACGCAATTGATGAGGTACCACGACATCATATTCAATGGCGTAGCCCGTCCGCATCATTTCCGCTTTTTCTAAACCTGCGATGGAATGCAGCATTTGGACTTGGACGTCTTCTGGCATAGAAGTAGAAAGCCCTTGAACATACACTTCTTCGGTGTTCAACCCTTCTGGTTCCAAGAATAGTTGGTGACGAGATTTGTCTGCAAAACGCACGATTTTGTCTTCGATGGATGGGCAATAACGGGCACCTACTCCTTCGACGATCCCTGTAAACATCGGCGCCCGGTGTAAATTCTGGTTGATGATTTGGTGGGTCCCTTCGTTCGTATAGGTCAACCAGCAAGGTTCTTGGTTTTGATTGTAGGCTTCATCGGGTGTGCTATAACTAAAGTGATTCGGTTGTTCATCGCCAGGCTGGATCTCCGTTACCTCATAGTTGATGGTGCTGGATTTCACCCGCGGTGGTGTACCGGTTTTAAAACGAGCGATCTCTAGACCAAGCTCTTTCAAATGATCGGCTAGTCCAATCGATGGTTGCGAGTTGTTTGGACCAGAAGAATATTTCAATTCTCCAATGATGATCTCTCCTCGCAACGCTGTTCCTGCAGTGATCACTACAGCTTGGGCTTGGTAACGAGCGCCTGTAGAGGTCACGACGCCACGACATTCGCCTTCTTCAACGATCAGCTTTTCAACGATTCCTTGGCGCAGTGTCAAATTGGCTTCTTTTTCGATCGTTCGTTTCATTTCAGCCGCATAGGCATGTTTATCGGCTTGCGCTCGCAAGGCCCGCACAGCGGGACCTTTTCCTGTATTGAGCATCCGCATTTGGATGTAGGTTTTGTCGATATTTTTGCCCATTTCTCCGCCTAAAGCATCGATTTCGCGCACCACGACACCTTTCGCGGGTCCGCCGACGGAGGGATTGCAAGGCATGAATGCGACCATGTCTAAGTTGATAGTCAGCAAGAGGGTTTTTGCCCCCATGCGGCTAGCTGCCAAGGCAGCTTCTGATCCGGCATGGCCGGCCCCAACAACGATCACGTCATAACTTTCTGCTTGATATTCTTGCATGGTGTTCTCCTTTTTACGCCAGTGGCGCATTCTTTATTTTCCTAAACAAAACTGACTAAATAATTGGGTGATCAACTCATCTTGGACACTATCGCCGACAACTTCTCCTAGATAGTCCCAGCAGCGTGTCATATCGATTTGAACCAAGTCAACAGGCATTCCTGCTTCAATCCCTTGGATGACCTCAGACAACGACTGAACGGCATTTTCTAATAAGGCAATGTGGCGGGTGTTAGAAAGATAGGAAGCATCCTTATCAGTGGTCTTCCCCCCAAAGAATAGATCGGCAATGGCTTGTTCCAGTTGATCCAAGCCTTCACTCGTCAACACAGAGACAGAAAAAATCGGTTCATCTGCTGCGTACTGCGCTAACTCAGCGGGTGCTAATTTTGGCTCAAGGTCGGTCTTATTCAATAAGATGATCCGACGGCTGCCAGCAGTTAGCTCCAGCAATTGTTTGTCTTCCTGGGTCAATCCTTCGCTTTGGTTGAGAACCAGCAAAATCAACTCCGCTTCTGCCAGTGCTTTGCGGCTGCGTTCGACCCCGATTTTCTCAACGACATCTTCTGTTTCGCGGATACCAGCCGTATCGATCAGTTTCAACGGTACCCCGCGAACATTGACATACTCTTCAATGACATCTCGAGTCGTACCAGCAATGTCTGTCACGATGGCTTTTTCTTCCCTTAATAAATGGTTCAATAAGCTGGATTTACCGACATTCGGCCGGCCGATGATCGCAGTGCTCAGACCTTCTCGCAAAATTTTTCCTTGCTGGGCAGTCGCTAATAAGGCTTGGATCTGCCCTTTGACCATCGTGGCTTTTTCTAGCAATAAGCGGGTCGTCAATTCTTCCACATCATCGTATTCAGGGTAATCGATATTCACTTCAACTTGCGCCAGCGTCTCTAAAATCTCTTGGCGTAAAGTCCGAATCAAGTGGGAAAGATTGCCATCCAACTGATTGACGGCGAGGTTCATCGCTTTATCGGTCTTGGCACGAATCAGATCCATCACCGCCTCGGCTTGAGAAAGGTCGACACGTCCATTCAAAAAGGCCCGCTTCGTGAATTCCCCCGGCTCAGCCAGCCGTGCCCCTTGGCGTAAAACCAGCTGCAAGAGTTGATTGACGACCACGATCCCGCCATGACAGTTGATCTCAACGACATCTTCTCGGGTAAAGGTCCGTGGCTTTTTCATCACTGAAAGCATCACTTCATCCATCAAACGACTTTCCTCTGGATCCACGATATGACCATAATGGATCGTATGACTTGGAACTTGGGCGAGGGTTTTATTGCCTGCTTGAAAAATCCGATCCGCAATTGCGATCGCTTCTTCCCCGCTTAATCGCACAATACTGATGGCTCCTTCGCCGGGTGGGGTGGAAATTGCGGCAATCGTATCAAATTCTTGCGTAATATTCGCCATGTTGCATACTCCTCCTATTTTTTCACATAAAAAAAGTGCCCACTCCACCCGTCAAATTGATTGAAAATCAATAAAAACGAGTAGACTTAGCACTTTGACTGCTTGTCAATTAAATTCTGGAAATAGATTAGCACATTTTGGCGCCAGTCGCAAGCTTCCTTGAAAAACTTTTAAATTTTGCATCTGTCCGCAAAAACCTTTAAAATAAAAGCAAAGAATAAGAAAAGAGTGATCTATTATGGAAACCATCAAATCATCAAACAGTGCTGCCCGCATTAAGGAAATCATTTTATCGACAGGAAACGTGAATCGGCCTTATGTCGTGCGGGATATCGTCTTTGCGGCAGACAAAATCGAAGTAGATCTATTTGATACATCTGTGAACTTGAACGACCTTTTGGCAGATGTGACTTATCGCTTAAAAGAAACCGCCCACAGCTATGGCGCGAACGCGGTGATCAACTGTCATTTCGAACACGATCGCATCGTCGAAGGCGACAAAACCTATCTTGAGATCTTTGCCTATGGTACGGTGGTTCAATTTACTCAATCAACCATCGGCGGCTAATTCCCTCTATCATCAAAAAAAATACAAAAAAGAGTCCGCGGCATACGGACTCTTTTTTGATACCAAAGGCTGACCTACGTAACGTATGTTGACTTTGATAAGAATGATTTCTAGTCAAGGATACTTGGTTTTAAATTTGTTGTCAATCGCTTTTTCCCATCAAAAAAGGGAAAGGCTTGTCAGAGCGCCTTTCCCTTTTTTCATTAAATTCGTTTGTCCGCAGGTTCCACTACTAAGTAGCGATACGGTTCATCCCCTTCAGAATGAGTTTGAACATACGCATCTTTACTCAATACGGAATGAATCTGCTTTCTTTCAAACGCCGGCATCGGCTCTAAAAAGACCGGGCGACCAGTTCGTTTGACTTTTTCAGCAGTACGACTGGCCAAACGTTCTAAGATCGCTTGACGTTTTTCACGGTAATCCCCGACATTCACAACGATCGATAATTTGTTTTTCGCGATGCGGTGAATGTAAACTTGCGCCAAATATTGCAATGCATTCAAGGTTTTGCCGTGCTTCCCAATTAAAATGCCTTGTTTTTGCGTTTCTAAATGAAAGACGATCACGCCGTCTTGACGAGCGGTTTTTACTAAGGCAGGTGCATTCAATGCTTTTGAAATATTTGTCAGATAGAGTCCCAACTGAGCCAGTGCTTCCTCATCGGAAAGATCCGTCAGCAAAACAGGTTCGCTCGCGGCCGCCTCCATCACACTGCTTGCATCCTCTGTCGTCACAGGATTTGGTTCTACCAGCGGTTTTGCTGGTACTTCTTCAACGGGTGCCGGTTCTTCAACGATTCTTTTTTCAATGGAGACCCGTGCTTGTTTTTTTCCTAGCCCCAAGAAGCCTTTTTTTCCTTCATCCAGGACTTCGATTACTGCTTGATCTTTGGTGATACCAAGGACTTGCAATCCCTCTTGAATTGCTTCAGCTACTGTCAGATTTTCATAAATCGGCATTGCAGTGCAACCTCCTCTTATTTTTTCCGTTTCTTTTTAGGACTCATTGCTTTTTTCAGCGCACGTTCACGCTCGCGTTCTTTGCGGGCGGCTTCTTCTCTTTCTTGGCGAATCTTGAATGGGTTATTTAGAATCAACGTTTGCACAACTTGGAATGCATTGGAAACGACCCAGTACAAGGAAAGTCCGCTGGCAATGTTGATCCCCATCAGCAAGATCATCATCGGCATAGCGAAATTCATAATTTTCAGACTCGCATTTGATTCCACTTGGCTCATACTTGATAAGTAGGTACTTGCAAAAGTAAAGAGCGCCGCTAAAATCGGCAAGATGAAGTATGGGTCACGATCCCCCAGCTGCAGCCACAAGAATTTTCCTTCTTGCAAAGCAGGAACCCGTGAGATCGATTGCCACAAGGCCATCAAAATCGGCATTTGTACCAATAATGGTAGACAGCCGGCGTAGGGATTGACATTGTTTTCCGCATACAAACGTTGTGTTTCTTCTTTTAACTTGCTTTGTGTTTCTGTATCTTTTGAGGCATATTGCTGCTGCAGCGCTTTTAGCTTCGGTTGTAATTCTTGCGTTTTGCGCATGCTTTTGGTTTGAAAGTGCATCAACGGCATCAAAATGACCCGAATGATCAATGTAAAGAGGATGATCCCGATCCCGGCATTGCCGAAGGAGAGGGCTTTGATCGCCTCTGCAAAATAATAAACGATGTAACGATCCCACAGACCAGTACTTTGTGCATTTACTTCACCTGTTGCACCGCAGGCAGATAAGACAACTACTAATGAGAGAACTCCCAAAAATAGTAAGACGCGTTTCCCTTTTTTCACGTAACTAATTCCTTTCCATTAATGAATAATTTTGGCAAGCTTTAAAACATGCTCTAAATTCGAGTAGATTTCCTTTGAGGAACAAGTGGCGATACTTGGACGAGCGATCACGATGAAATCGACCGCTGGTTCGATCCGCGGCTTCATTTCCGTTAAACTTGCACGGATCTTGCGCTTGATCTCATTTCGCTTCACTGCATTACCGACTTTTTTCCCTACAGATAAACCAACTCGAAAATGTGATTGCTCTTTAGGTAAGACATACACCACGAACTTCCGATTTGCAAAAGAATTTCCTGCCTGAAAAACTTTTTGAAAATCTTGCTCTGTTTTTACTCGATAGGATTTTCTCATCTTCGGTTCCTTCACTTCTTTCAATTAAGCTTCGCGAAACGGATTGAATCCGTAACCACTCACCTGTCAATAATACCATATTTGCCAAAAGTCAGACACTATATTCCGCAAAAACGGCATAAAAAAAAACCACTGGCATTCAGTGGCTTACGCAGAAATAACCTTTCTGCCTTTACGACGACGGCTAGCTAAAACACGACGTCCATTTTTTGTACTCATACGTTTACGGAATCCGTGAACTTTTTGACGTTTACGTTTATTTGGTTGATACGTTCTTTTCATTTATTTCCACCTCCATCAGGATAATGCTTATGCGCACAGACATACTTTGATAGTATAACGAGTCAAGTACTAGTTTGTCAATAAGAAGTTTGCTCAAAATCGGGCATTCTTTATCCACAATCCCTTTGATTTGTGTGGGTTTGCTGTTTATAGCCAATTTTTGTGGATAACTTTTTCCCCAGAGTTATTTTGGCTTTTTCCACAAACAAACAGCCTGTAGAAAAGTTTTCCACAATCGTTTTCCAAGTTGTTGATAACTGCCCTAAAACCTAGTATTGTCAAGGCGTGATCTTCACATTGATCTGTGGATAAAGGAGATTTTTTTACAGTTATTCACATTCTTTTTCTGCCTGTGGATAGTCGAATTTCGAATATGTGCATTTCCTTTTTTCATTTATCCCGTTTTGTGGAAAAGTATTTTTTTCTAACCTTTTTTATCGTAATCTGTGGAAAACTTTTTCAATCCGTGCTATTTTAGTTATATCTATTCTTAGTTATAGGAGGACAATTTATGCCATCTGCTGATTCTATTTGGCAAGATCTTCAACGATCCTTTAAAGAAGAGCTGAATCCGGCCAGTTATAGCGCTTGGATCGAGACTGCCAATGTCTTGTCGTTTGAAAAAAATCAGCTGCTGATCGAAGTACCCAGCGATCTTCATAAATCTTATTGGGAAAAAAATCTAGCTGCCAAAATTGTTGAAATGGGATTTATGAAAACTGGTGAAGAATTGATTCCTAGTTTTGTGACTGTCGAAGAAGCAGAAGCTTTAAAAACAGCCCCATCTACTATTAAAACAACTGCAGAAGAAAACGAGCAGCCGCCGAAATCGATTTTAAATGAAAAATACACATTTGATACCTTTGTCATCGGGAAAGGCAATCAAATGGCCCATGCTGCTGCTTTAGTTGTTGCTGAAGATCCTGGGTCTATTTATAATCCGCTGTTCTTCTATGGTGGCGTTGGTTTAGGGAAAACCCACTTGATGCATGCGATCGGTCATCAAATGTTGCTGAAACGTCCCAATGCCAAAATCAAGTATGTTAGTAGTGAAAATTTCACCAATGATTTCATTACTTCTATTCAAAAGAACAAAATGGAAGATTTTCGAAACGAATACCGCAATGTTGATCTTTTGTTGGTGGATGATATTCAATTCTTAGTCAATAAAGAAGGAACCCAAGAAGAATTCTTTAATACCTTCGAAGAACTGTATCGCAATAATAAACAGATCGTCCTGACAAGTGATCGTTTGCCAAATGAGATCCCAACTTTGCCGGAACGTTTGGTTTCTCGTTTTGCTTGGGGCTTGTCCGTTGACATCACCCCGCCCGATCTAGAGACGCGGACCGCGATTTTGCGGAAAAAAGCCGAAGCCGAACGCTTGGAGATCCCCGACGATACCTTAAGTTATATTGCTGGACAGATCGATTCGAATATCCGGGAACTTGAAGGAGCACTCGTCCGGGTACAAGCTTTTGCTACGATGCAAAACTCAGACATTACAACCAGCTTGGCAGCTGAAGCCATCAAAGCCTTGAAATCAAGCCATGGCTCGACCCAAGTTTCGATTTTACAGATCCAAGAAGAAGTCGCAAAATACTATCACATTCATGTCAATGATCTAAAAGGGAAAAAACGGGTCAAAGGCATCGTCGTGCCACGGCAGATCGCGATGTATCTCTCTCGAGAATTGACCGATAGTTCTTTACCAAAAATCGGCGGCGAATTTGGCGGCAAAGACCATACCACGGTCATTCATGCCCACGAAAAAATTCAGCATTTAGTCGAAACAGATCCTACGATCAAAAATGAGATCGCTGAAATCAAACAAATCCTCTTCAGCTGATCTGTGGATAATAAATAAAAAACCAAAAAAGTTGTCCACAAGTTATTCACAGGCGTTTTCGTTAGTCTAATCACTCTTTTCTCGAGTTATCCACATTACTAACAAGCCTATTACTACTATTACTTTTATTTAATAACTATAAATTAAAGGAGTATCGCTATGAAGCTAACTTTAAATCGAACAGAGTTCATGCAAGAATTACAAACTGTCCAACGGGCAATTTCAACCAAAACCACCATCCCGATCTTAACTGGGGTAAAATTGTCCCTTTCAGAAAAAGGATTGACCATGACTGGGAGCAATGCCGATATTTCCATTGAAACTTTTTTAAGTGTGGAAAACGAAAAAGCGCAAATGCAAATCGAAAAAACAGGAGCGATCGTTTTACAAGCACGTTTCTTTAGTGAAATCGTTCGTCGTTTGCCTGAAAGTACCTTAACGTTAGAAGTTTTAGACAATAATCAAGTAGCGATCACTTCTGGAAAAGCCAACTTTACCGTCAACGGCTTAGATGCCGATAGTTATCCACATTTACCAGTTGTCGAAAGTCAAGATTCGATCGAGATTCCAGCGCACGTATTGAATAAGGTCGTTAGTGAAACAGTCTTTGCGGTTTCGCAACACGAAAGCCGTCCGATCTTGACTGGGGTCCACTTTGTCTTAGAAAATCAAAAATTATTAGCTGTTGCGACGGACTCACACCGTCTGAGCCAACGGGTGATTCCCTTGGAAAGCGGGGAAACAGCCTTCAATATCGTGATTCCCGGCAAAAGCTTAACGGAACTTTCTCGTTCCTTAACGGATGAGGAAGAAGCGATCCAAATCAGCATTATGGATAACCAAGTATTGTTCCAAACGAAAACTATGAAATTCTATTCTCGTTTATTGGAAGGAACTTACCCAGATACCAATCGTCTGATCCCTTCAAGCTTCAATACTGAAATTGAATTTTCTGTGCCAGAATTGTTACAAGCTATCGAACGGGCGTCATTGCTTTCTCATGAAGGCCGTAACAACATCGTTCGTTTGGCGATCTCCGAGGAAGCCGTTGTCTTATATGGAAACTCACCAGAAATCGGGAAAGTGGAAGAAGACCTTTCTTTTGAAAAAGTGACCGGCGACCCATTAGAGATCTCTTTTAATCCTGACTATATGAAAGCTGCACTACGAGCATTTGGTGACACCAGCATCGTAATCCGCTTTATTTCAGCGATCCGGCCCTTTACGTTGGAGCCAACAGAGAGCAAAGGCAGCTTTATTCAGCTGATCACACCGGTACGCACCAACTAGTTTTTCATGTCTTTTGAAAAAAGTTGAAACAATCATCTGAAAATGAATAAATGAGTTAAAAGGGCTTAAAATCGTTTTTAAGCCCTTTTTTCTATTTTGGCTTCTTTTTTGTCTAAAAGCAGTAAGTCTTCTGAGAATGAAAAATATGCCGATGAATTTGTTTTCTTGGCAAAAAAAGAGTATAATAGAGCTAAACGCTCTTTGATAGAATTGAGGGGAATTATGAAAATGCAAATACCGTTAGAAACGGAATATATGACACTTGGACAAATGCTCAAAGAAGTCAGTGTGATCAGCAGCGGCGGCCAAGCGAAATGGTACCTTGCAGAGCACACCGTTTTTGTCGACGGCGAGCCGGAAAATCGACGAGGGCGCAAATTGTATGCGGGAATGCGTATTGAGCTACCTGATGAAGGTACTTTTTTTATGGTGAAGAAGGAAGACGCCGATGCGGCTGAATGAGTTGCATTTAAGCAATTATCGGAACTATGATTCGCTGACACTGACTTTTGAGAAAGGTCTGGTCATTTTTTTAGGCGAAAACGCGCAAGGAAAAACCAATATTTTAGAAAGCATCTATGTATTGGCGATGACCAAAAGCCACCGCACCTCCAGCGAGCAAGAACTTATCCGCTGGGACACAGAAGGTGCGCGGATCTCTGGCAGTGTCAGTCGGGGACGCTCAACGATCCCGTTAGAACTGTTTTTGTCAAAAAAAGGACGAAAAACGAAAGTAAACCACATTGAGCAAAAAAAGCTCAGTAGTTACATAGGGCAGTTGAATGTCATTTTATTTGCTCCAGAAGACCTCTCCCTTGTAAAAGGAAGTCCCCAAGTCCGCCGCAAATTTCTCGATATGGAAATTGGGCAGATCGATCCAATCTATCTCTATGATCTCGTTCAATACCAATCCGTTTTGAAACAGCGCAATCAATACTTAAAACAGCTGAATGAAAAAAAACAGACCGATGAGATCTATTTAGATGTTTTGACGGAACAGCTGGTGGCTTTCGGCAGTAAAATCATTTTAGCCAGACAACGGTTTGTTCAGCGCTTGGCGTATTGGGCAAATCAGCTGCACCAAAAGATCAGCCAAGGAAAAGAAACCTTGCAGATCGACTACTTATCGAATGTGCCTGGTGAGGCGAGTACGCTGGAGGAGATCCAACAGCAATTTGTCAAAGCCTTGGCACAAGTCAAAGACCGTGAACGATTTCGGCAAGTCACGTTGGCAGGCCCCCATCGAGACGATCTGGATTTTTTGATCAATGAGAAAAATGTTCAGACCTTTGGTTCGCAAGGACAGCAGCGAACAACGGCCCTAAGTGTCAAATTGGCAGAAATTGATTTGATGAAAGAAGAAACGGGAGAATATCCCGTCCTTTTATTAGATGACGTCATGAGTGAGCTGGATGATTCCCGACAACTGCATTTATTGGAAACCATTGAAGGAAAAGTTCAGACCTTTCTGACAACGACGACATTAGAACATGTGAAAGACAAAATGTCTGTGGAAGCAGAGATTTTTTATGTAGAGCAAGGACATATTAAAGGAGAATAGACTGAATGACAGAAGAAGAAAAAAGCTTAGTTGAACGTGCGAAAGCCTATGATGCCAGTCAGATCCAAGTGCTGGAAGGTCTAGAAGCCGTCCGCAAACGACCTGGGATGTACATTGGTTCTACCAGTTCAGAAGGTTTGCACCACTTAGTATGGGAAATCGTCGATAACTCGATCGATGAAGCACTAGCAGGCTTTGCCTCAAGTATTCAAGTGATCATTGAACCAGATAATAGTATTACGGTCGTCGATGACGGTCGGGGGATCCCCGTTGATATCCAAGCCAAGACAGGCCGTCCAGCGGTAGAAACCGTCTTTACGATCCTGCATGCCGGCGGGAAATTCGGCGGCGGCGGCTACAAAGTATCTGGTGGACTGCACGGGGTAGGTTCCTCCGTCGTTAATGCGCTATCCACGACTTTAGATGTAAAAGTCTACAAGGAAGGTAAAGTGTATTATCAAGAATACCATCGTGGGGCAGTCGTTGATGACTTAAAAGTGATCGATGAAACCGACCGCCACGGAACGACCGTCCACTTTGTTCCAGATCCAGAGATCTTTACGGAAACAACTGTATTCAATTTTGACAAATTAGCGACGCGGGTTCGGGAATTAGCCTTCTTGAACCGAGGTTTAAAAATCTCGATCGAAGACAAACGGGAAGAAAAACCCGTCTTGAAAGAATATCATTACGACGGCGGGATCAAGAGCTATGTGGAGCATTTGAATGCGAGTAAAACAGTGATTTTCCCAGATCCGATCTATTTAGAAGGAGAGCAACAAGGAATCACGGTTGAAGTTTCCATGCAATATACCGATAGTTACCACAGCAATCTGCTAAGTTTTGCCAACAATATCCATACCTATGAAGGCGGAACCCATGAATTCGGGTTTAAGACTGCCTTGACCCGGGTGATCAATGATTACGCCCGCAAGTCAAAATTGATGAAAGAAAACGACGAAAACCTAACCGGAGAAGATGTTCGGGAAGGGTTGACGGCGGTTATCTCCATCAAGCATCCAGATCCTCAGTTTGAGGGACAAACGAAAACCAAATTAGGAAACTCCGAAGTGCGGACAGTCACCGATCGTCTCTTTTCGGAACACTTCACGAAATTCTTGATGGAAAACCCGAATGTGGGTCGTCAAGTCGTGGAAAAAGGACTTTTGGCATCAAAAGCCCGTCAAGCAGCCAAACGTGCCCGGGAAATGACTCGCCGAAAAGGTGCGTTAGAAATCAGTAACTTACCTGGGAAATTAGCCGACTGTTCCAGTAATGATCCAGAAAAATGCGAATTGTTTATCGTCGAAGGAGATTCTGCCGGCGGTTCAGCAAAACAAGGCCGCAGTCGCGAATTCCAAGCGATCTTACCGATCCGCGGGAAGATTTTAAATGTCGAAAAAGCCAGCATGGACAAAATCTTAGCAAACGAAGAGATCCGTTCATTGTTTACAGCCATGGGAACTGGGTTTGGTGCTGATTTTGATGTAGCAAAAGCCCGTTACCACAAGCTAGTTATCATGACCGATGCCGATGTCGATGGTGCCCATATCCGGACCCTACTTTTGACGCTGTTCTATCGTTATATGCGTCCAATCGTTGAAGCTGGTTATGTCTATATCGCACAACCGCCATTGTACGGTGTCAAACAAGGGAAAAATATCCACTATATCCAACCCGGAAAGAATGCCGAACAAGATTTGAAAAATACGATTGAATCACTACCTGCGACACCAAAACCAACGGTTCAACGCTACAAAGGTCTAGGGGAAATGGATGACCACCAGTTATGGGAAACCACGATGGATCCTGAAAACCGGATGATGCTGCGGGTCAGCGTAGATGATGCCATAGAAGCCGATCAAATTTTTGAAATGCTGATGGGGGATCGCGTCGAACCAAGACGGGCCTTTATCGAAGAAAACGCGCACTACGTGAAAAATCTTGACATCTAGCCAATCGTAGAGGAGGAAACAGCTTGAGTGAAGAAGCAAAACAAAATATTCATGACGTCAATCTGACCAGTGAAATGCGCGAGTCCTTTATCGATTATGCAATGAGTGTAATTGTTGCTAGGGCTTTACCAGATGTGCGGGATGGCTTAAAGCCGGTTCACCGCCGAATTTTATATGGAATGAATGAATTAGGGGTGACACCAGACAAACCCCATAAAAAATCAGCCCGGATCGTCGGCGATGTCATGGGGAAATACCATCCCCATGGTGACAGTGCGATCTATGAATCAATGGTGCGGATGGCACAGCCCTTTAGCTATCGCTACATGCTAGTCGATGGCCACGGAAACTTTGGTTCAGTCGATGGTGACGGTGCCGCTGCGATGCGGTATACCGAAGCCCGCATGAGTAAACTGGCGATGGAGATGCTGCGGGACATCAACAAAGATACCGTTGATTTCCAAAGCAACTATGATGATACAGAACGAGAACCAGCGGTATTACCTGCGCGCTTCCCGAACCTTTTGGTCAACGGGACGACGGGGATCGCTGTTGGGATGGCGACCAATATCCCGCCTCATAACTTGAATGAAGTCATTGCAGCCATCGATCTATTGATGGAAAATCCAGAAGTCACAACGAGTGAATTGATGGAAGTCCTACCAGGACCAGATTTCCCAACTGGTGGGATCGTGATGGGGAAATCTGGTATTCGCCGTGCTTATGAAACAGGGAAAGGTTCGATCACTGTTCGCGGGAAAGTCGAAGTGACTGAAATGCCCAACGGCAAAGAACGGATCTTAGTGACTGAATTGCCATATATGGTCAATAAAGCCAAATTGATCGAACGGATCTCTGAGCTGCACCGTGACAAACGGATCGAAGGAATCACCGATCTGCGGGATGAATCATCTCGTGAAGGCATGCGGATCGTGATCGACGTTCGTCGCGACGTCAGTGCATCGGTGATCTTAAACAATCTCTACAAAATGACTGCACTGCAATCTTCTTTTGGCTTTAATATGTTAGCCATTGAAAAAGGCGTGCCGAAGATTTTGAGCTTGAAACGAATTTTAGAAAACTACATCGAGCACCAACAAGAAGTGGTGACTCGACGAACACAGTTTGATAAAAACAAAGCAGAAGCTCGTGCCCACATCTTGGAAGGATTACGGATCGCATTGGATCATATCGATGAGATCATTGCTTTGATCCGAGCATCAAATTCTGATGATGAAGCAAAAAATAGCATGATGGAGCGCTTCAAATTGTCCGATCGCCAAGCGCAAGCGATTTTAGATATGCGTTTGCGTCGCTTGACCGGTTTGGAACGCGACAAGATCGAAAACGAGTACCAAGGCTTGTTAGAATTTATCGCTGATTTGACAGACATTTTAGCAAATCCACAACGGGTCCTAGAGATCATCCAAACGGAGTTGCAGGAATTAGGGCAACGCTTTGGCGATGATCGGCGGACTGAATTATTGGTTGGGGAAGTCTTAAGTCTTGAAGATGAAGATTTGATCGAAGAAGAAGAAATCGTCATTACCTTGACGAACAATGGGTACATCAAACGAGTAGCTAAATCTGAATTCCGTGCACAACGCCGCGGCGGACGTGGCGTTCAAGGAATGGGGATCCACGATGAAGACTTCGTGAAGACGTTGGTTTCTTGTTCGACTCATGACACATTACTGTTCTTCACCAATAAAGGGAAAGTTTACAAAGCCAAAGGCTATGAAATTCCTGAGTATGGTCGGGCAGCCAAAGGGATCCCTGTGATCAATCTGCTCGGGATCGATTCTAGCGAACGGATCGAAGCGATCATTTCGGCTTCTGGTGGGCCTCAAGAAGGACGCTACTTGTTCTTCACGACGCGTCTAGGTGTGGTCAAACGGACCTCAGTGACGGCCTTTTCAAATATCCGTGCCAATGGTCTGATTGCGATCGGTCTTCGGGAAAATGATGAGTTGGTCAACGTGATCGAAACCCATGGCGAAGATGTCGTGATCATCGGAACCCACGATGGTTACTCGGTGACCTTCAAAGAAGCCCTTGTGCGGGATATGGGCCGGACAGCTGCTGGTGTGCGAGGCATTCGTCTAAGAGACGGAGACTACGTCGTAGGTGCCGCTGTGATCACAGAAGACAGTGAAGTCTTGGTCATCACTGAGAACGGCTATGGCAAGCGTACCAAAGGCTCTGAATACCCAATCAAAGGTCGGGGCGGAAAAGGGATCAAAACAGCCAACATTACGGCGAAAAACGGTCCATTAGCCGGCTTGACGACGGTCAGCGGTGAGGAAGACATCATGGTGATCACCGATAAAGGCGTCTTGATCCGTTTCAATGTAGCGACTGTTTCCCAAACTGGTCGGGCAACCTTAGGGGTTCGTTTGATGAAGATGGAAAACAATGCCAAAGTAGTGACGATGGCAACGGTTGAACCGGAAGTCGAAGAAGAACTAGCGACTGCCGAAGAAACAACGGTACAAGACGTGCCAGTTGTGGAAGAAACAACGGAAGACACCACGGATACACAAGAATAAGCAATACATTTTCTAGGAAGACAGCAACCTGCGAACCTGCAGCTTGCTGTCTTTTTACTCTTTTTCAAAAAATCGGCAGCAGCTGACGTATTTATCAGTGTAAGCGATTGTTTGCGGTGATGGGTAGATGCAGGGACGCAAAAAAACAGCTTGCAGTAGGGACGAAAAAAGTGTATAATAATTATTTGTGAGTAGTCTAATTAGACCACTCTCTCTGCTCCTAGAAAACTAGGGGCCAAAGTCCACAGGGAGGTGAAAAATCAATGGAAAACACGAAATATGAGATCTTATACATCATTCGTCCAAACATTGATGAAGAAGCAAAAGCCGCATTGATCGCTCGTTTTGACTCAATCTTAACTGATAACGGCGCTGAAGTTATCGAATCAAAAGATTGGCAAAAACGCCGTCTAGCGTATGAAATGGATGGATTCCGTGAGGGTATCTATCACATCGTTAAAGTTTCTTCTTCAACAACTGCAAGTGCAATCAACGAGTTTGACCGTCTTGCGAAAATCAATGATGACATTATCCGTCACATGATTGTCAAAGAAGAAGCATAATATTGTTTCACATGAAACAAAAGCGATGAGGAGATGATGAACTTTGATTAATAATGTTGTACTAGTAGGAAGACTAACCAAAGATCCTGATTTACGTTACACTTCTAATGGCACTGGTGTCGCAACCTTTACCTTGGCGGTAAACCGCAATTTTACCAACCAAAGTGGAGAGCGCGAAGCTGATTTCATCAACTGTGTTATTTGGAGAAAACCAGCGGAAACATTAGCAAACTATGCACGCAAAGGAACTTTATTAGGGGTTACTGGACGTATTCAAACCCGTTCATACGACAACCAACAAGGCCAACGTGTTTATGTAACAGAAGTCGTTGCTGACAACTTCCAATTATTAGAGTCGCGGAATGCTTCCGAGCAAAGACGCACAACTGATAGCGGATCTGGCAGTAACAATACGTATAACTCAAACAGTTCTTCTGGATTTGGTAACAATAACTCAAATCAAACTCAATCCTCTCAACCATCAGGAATGCCTAATTTTGATCGAGACAACTCCGATCCATTCGGAAACTCATCAATCGACATTTCAGACGATGATTTACCATTCTAAGAAATTGATAGGAGGGAAATAGGATGGCACAACAAAGAAGAGGCGGACGCAAACGTCGTAAAGTAGACTACATTGCTGCAAACCATATTGAACATATCGATTATAAAGATATTGAATTACTAAAACGTTTCATTTCAGAACGCGGTAAAATCTTACCACGTCGTGTAACTGGTACTGGTGCGAAAAACCAACGCAAACTTACCATTGCAATCAAACGTGCGCGTATCATGGGATTACTTCCATTCGTAGGCGAAGAATAAATCGAATGATTTTCATTGACAAGTTTCTTTTGAAGCTTGTCAATTTTTTTATCCATCGAAGAGAAACTTGTTATTTTATATGTAGATAGAATAACGAATGACAAAAATTTTTTCCTGGTTGTTTCACCAAAAAAGTTTCACGTGGAACTTTTTTGCATCAATCGCCTATTTGATTGTTTTATGGTAAAATAAGGAACAAAGCTTCAAAAAAATGGGATGATACATTGAGGGGTAAAAAAGATGGCAGCAATTGGGTTGATTTCAATTGATAATTACGATGATTTGATTGAGAAAAAAGACGACAAACAAGTTTCTTATTTGAACTCGCTGATCACGACACTGATTTCTGATTGGGCAAGTGAGAATCATGTTTTTTACAAACGAATCAATTCCGAGCGGTTTCTTTTCGTCGCGAAGTATTCAGATATTGAGCGGATGAAGGAAGAAAAATTCCAATTTTTGACTAGAGTACGGCAAGTTGCGGAAAAAAATGATCTGGCATTAACGATCAGTATGGGAATCTCCTATGGGGAAGAGTCTTTTGAAGAGATTGGTGAAGTGGCACAAAACAATCTCGACATTGCGTTAGTTCGTGGCGGCGATCAAGTCGTTTTAAAAGAAGCCAAAGAAGAAGCAAAACCGCAATTCTTTGGCGGTAATACGGATGGTACGCCGAAGAGAACGCGTGTTCGTTCTCGTGCCATGAGTACGGCGTTGAGAAAGATTTTTGCTGAAAACCAGCGGATCTTTATCATGGGACATCGTTACCCGGACATGGATGCTTTAGGTTCGGCTTTTGGGGTGGCTTACATGGCGATGATGAGCGACAAAGAATGCTACATCATTTTAAATCCGAAAGAGATCACCGCCGACATTCAGCGGGCATTGGAAGAATTGAAAAAATACCCCGAGCTGGAACGATTTGTGATCACTGGGGAAGAAGCAGTCAATTTATCAAATGAAGAAAGTGTCTTAGTGATGGTAGATTACCATAAGCCGTCGATGTCGATATCGCAAGCGGTCTATGATGAATTTGACAAAATCGCAGTGATCGATCACCATCGTCGCGGGGATGAGTTTCCCGATAAGCCATTATTGACGTATATTGAATCTTCCGCGTCTTCAGCATCGGAACTGGTAGCAGAATTGATCCAGTATCGCGCTTCTCGCAGATCGCAAGTCCCTAAATTTATTACGACTTCTTTATTAGCGGGAATCTACGTGGATACGAAGAACTTCACGGTGCGAACCACTGGTCGGACCTTTGATATTGCTGGCTATTTGAAAAATCAAGGCGCAGATACGTCATTGGTTCAATACATGTTGAGTACGGATTTAGATTCCTATTTGATGATCAGTGAACTGGTTTCTCGCAGCCAGCATTTCCGAGAAGATATCGTGATTGCTGCAGCGGATGAAGATCGGGTGTACGATAGTGTCACCGTTGCAAAAGCGGCCGATACTCTGCTATCGATCAATGGGATCCATGCCGCGTTTGTCATTACGAAACAGCCAGGAGATTTGATCGGTATTAGTGCTAGAAGTACCGGAAAAGTCAATGTACAAACCTTGATGGAGGCATTAGGCGGCGGCGGACATTTTACCAACGCAGCCACGCAAATAAAAAACAGCAGCATTGGCGATGTAGAAAACCAGTTGCGAGCAGAATTAACGAAAAATGAACAATAACAAGGAGTGACCAAGATGAAAGTTATTTTCTTACAAGATGTCAAAGGCAAAGGCAAAAAAGGCGATATCAAGGAAGTCCCTAATGGCTACGCACAAAACTTCCTGATCAAAAACAACTTAGCCAAACCTGCCAACAATGAAAGCATGGCAGAATTAAAAGGCAAACAAAAAGCCAAAGAAAAACAAGATGCGGAAGTCTTAGCAGAAGCGAAAGAGTTAAAAGCACTTCTTGAAAAAGAAGAAACCGTCGTGAAGATCAATGCCAAAGCAGGGGAAGATGGCCGCTTGTTCGGTTCGATCCCATCAAAACAAATTGCCGATGCTTTGAACAAGCAATACAAAATCAAAATCGATAAACGCAAAATCGAATTGGATCAGCCGATTCGTGCATTAGGGTTTACGCAAGTACCTGTAAAATTGCACCCACAAGTAACAGCAACGATCAATGTTCATACCATTCAAGAATAAGTATTACTCCCAACAGTCACATGTTGGGGTTTTTTTCGGCAAACGTCCAAGCAATCTTGTACTTTGGATGGGAATCTTGTAGAATGAATGGACGAAGGAGCGAATGGCATGAATGAAGTTTGGCAAAATCAAGTTCCCCCACAAGATATTGAAGCGGAACAAGCGGTCCTAGGGGCAGTCTTTTTAGATGCCGATGCGATCATCGATGCAATGGAAGTAATCGCCCCAGAAGATTTTTATCGCCGCAGCCATCAAATAATTTTTCAAGCAATGATCCAGTTGAACGACCGTAGTGAATCGATCGACTTGATCACGTTGAAAGCAGAAATTGAAAAAAGCAATAGTCTTGAAGATGTTGGCGGTCTGACGTATCTGACTGAATTGAGTCAAGCTTCACCATCAGCAGCAAGTATTGCTTATTATGCGAAGATCGTTGACGACAAAGCCACGCTGCGCAATCTAATCCAAACAGCGAGCCGTATCGTAACCAAAGGCTTTGAACAAGATGAAGATGTGCAGTCGATCATTGATCAAGCAGAAAAAAGTATTTTAGAAGTATCCGAAAAGCGCAACAGTAATGGCTTCCAATCGATAGCGGAAGTCTTGAATCGGACGATCGAAACGATCGATCAATTGGCGCAAAACAATGAAGAAATCACCGGATTACCTACGGGTTATGCGGCTTTAGACAAAATGACGGCGGGGCTGCAAAAAGAAGAGCTGATTATTCTGGCTGCCCGCCCCGCGGTAGGGAAAACCGCATTTGCCTTGAATATCGCACAAAATGTCGGAACGAAAACCGATCGTTCCGTGGCGATCTTTAGTCTGGAAATGGGGGCTGAATCATTGGTCAACCGGATGCTTTGTGCGGAAGGCTCGATTGAGGCCAGTCACTTGCGGACGGGGCAGCTCTCAGAAGAAGAGTGGCGGAATTTGATCGTTGCCATGGGCAGTCTTTCTAACGCCAATATCTATATCGATGATACCCCTGGGATCAAGATCTCTGAGATCCGGGCGCGTTGTCGGAAACTCGCGCAAGAAAAAGGCAATCTCGGCTTGATTTTGATCGACTATTTGCAGTTGATTGAAGGAACGGGTCGCGAAAACCGCCAACAAGAAGTTTCTGAGATCTCTCGCCAATTAAAGAAACTGGCGAAGGAATTAAAAGTGCCGGTGATTGCACTGTCTCAGCTTTCTCGGGGTGTGGAACAGCGACAAGACAAACGTCCTGTTTTAAGTGATATCCGGGAATCAGGGTCGATCGAGCAGGATGCCGATATCGTTGCTTTCTTGTATCGGGATGACTACTACCGCAGTGAAGGCGACGATGACGATGAACCAGAAGAACAACAAAACAACAATGTGATCGAAGTCATTATCGAGAAAAACCGGAGTGGTGCCCGAGGGACCGTCGAACTTCTATTCATCAAAGAATACAATAAGTTCTCCTCGGTCTCGCCACGAGAAGAGTTCGGGTAAGACACCAATTATTTGAAAAACAATGGCTCCTGCTGCCGTCCGCATCGCGCTGATGGTAGTAGGGCTTTTTTTATGTGTCGACTTTATTCGTTTTTACGTGTATAAATAATTATTCCAAAGAAAATAGTTCGTTTTTTACCCCTGAAAAATGAGAATTTAAAACGATTATTCGATTTTAGATTGAAAGAGCTTGCGAATCTTGTTACAATACTTAAGGAATGCACTAATTAAAGAAAGAGGTCATTATATGTCATCTGTAGTAGTAGTAGGTACACAATGGGGCGATGAAGGTAAAGGAAAGATTACGGACTTTTTGAGTGAAAACGCGGAAGTCATTGCACGTTATCAAGGTGGAGACAATGCCGGCCATACGATTAAATTTGACGGTGTGACCTATAAACTGCATTTGATTCCTTCAGGGATCTTTTATGCAGATAAAATCAGTGTCATTGGAAACGGGGTCGTTGTGAACCCGAAATCATTAGTTAAAGAATTAGCATACTTGAAAGAAAACAATATAATAACAGAAAACTTGAAGATCTCTGATCGTGCACATGTTATTTTACCTTACCATATCCATTTGGATCAGCTGCAAGAAGATGCCAAAGGTGACAACAAAATCGGTACGACGATCAAAGGGATCGGACCAGCCTACATGGATAAAGCGGCCAGAGTCGGCATTCGGATCGCTGATCTTTTAGACAAGGAAATTTTTGAAGAACGTCTACGCATCAACTTAGAAGAAAAAAATCGTCAATTCGTGAAAATGTTTGATGCAGAACCAATTGCCTTTGAAGACATTTTTGAAGAGTATTACGAATATGGCCAACAAATCAAAAAATATGTGACGGATACTTCGGTGATCCTTAACGATGCCTTAGATGAAGGCAAACGAGTTTTATTTGAAGGGGCACAAGGCGTGATGCTGGATATCGACCAAGGAACCTATCCTTTCGTAACGTCATCCAACCCTGTTGCTGGAGGAGTCACTATTGGTAGTGGTGTAGGTCCTTCAAAAATCAACAAAGTCGTTGGTGTCTGCAAAGCTTACACCTCTCGGGTAGGCGATGGTCCATTCCCAACGGAACTGTTTGATGAAACAGGTGAACAAATTCGTAAGATCGGTCGTGAATACGGAACAACGACAGGACGTCCTCGCCGTGTGGGCTGGTTTGATACCGTCGTGATGCGCCATTCAAAACGGGTCTCAGGGATCACGAACCTATCCCTTAACTCGATCGATGTCTTGAGCGGTTTAGAAACCGTGAAAATCTGTACCGCTTATGAACTAGACGGCGAATTGATCTATCATTATCCAGCAAGCTTGAAAGAGTTGAACCGCTGCAAACCAGTCTACGAAGAACTTCCTGGCTGGTCTGAAGACATTACTGGCTGCAAAACATTAGCGGATCTGCCAGAAAATGCACGCAATTACGTGCATCGCATCTCTGAATTAGTCGGTGTCCGCATTTCGACCTTCTCGGTAGGACCAGACCGCAGCCAAACCAACATCTTAGAAAGTGTTTGGGCGCAAATTTAATCTGACGCGAAAGCATCAGAACAAGACAAAGAACTCCTACGTCAAAAGCAGTCAACGATAAGTTTGGCTGCTTTTGATGAGAATTTCTTCTGTCTTGTTCTTTTTTTGCTATAATAGGGGGTAACGAGAGGGGTGAAACCATGTTTCAAATCATGACAGATTCCTGCTGTGATTTACCAGCAGCAAGATTAGCGGAGCTAGATGTCGCCTATATTCCAATGCTGATTGAATTAGACGGCAAAGAATATATCGATGATATGGGCAAAGAATTTGATACGGAATGGTTTTTAGGAAAACTAAAAGAGCATGCGCAACCGACGACTTCTCAAATCAATGTCGGACGTTATATGGAATATTTTCGGCCATATGTCGAAGCGGGCACACCGGTCCTTTATTTAGGTTTTTCTTCAGGAATGAGCGGCTCATTCCAAAGTGCCGTCCAAGCCGTAGCCTTACTAAAAGAAGAATACAAAGAAGTTGCGATCACCTTGATCGATACGCGCTCTGCTAGTTTAGGGGAAGGCTTCTTAGTGGCTGAAGCAGCCCAACAAAAAGCCCAAGGACGTTCGTTGCTGGAAGTCAGCCAATGGGTAGAAGAAAACAAACTGCGTTTAGATTCATGGGTCACCGTCGATGATTTAAAACAGTTGGAACGCGGCGGCAGAATCTCTAAAACGGCCGCAGCGATCGGCGGATTGTTGAATGTGAAACCAATCATTACCGTCGATACCGCGGGAAAATTACGCAGCGTTGATCGAGTGCGGGGACGCAACAAAGCGATCCAAAAAATCGTGGATCAAACCATTGCCAATCTTCACGAATCAAAAACCAATACGGTTTATTTTGCCAATGCTGGCGATGCCGAAGCAGCGGAGAAAGTCATCAAGCGTTTGACCGAAAAAGTTCCTGACATTATTATTCATCATTATCCATTAGGTCCAACGATCTCCAGTCATACCGGCTATGGCTGCTTGGCGCTGTTTTCATTCGGCAAAGCCCGTTTAGAACAAGCGTAACCTGCCAAAAAGCGCCCGAAGCACCTAGGCAAAATAAAAGAAACGCTCCAGTTGCAGCCTTGGTGGCGGGCAACTGGAGCGTTCTTTTTTTCAAAAGCAGCTTATTGATTCAATTCTGCTACGCGTTTTTGGACATCTTTGTTTTCTAAGAATTCATCGTAGGTCGTTTCGGCACGATCCACCACGCCTTTGCTAGAGACCGCAATGATACGGTTCGCAAGGGTTTGAATAAATTGGTGGTCATGAGAAGCAAACAACAATGAGCCGGTGAAGGCCATCAAACCATCGTTTAATGCGGTGATCGATTCTAAGTCCAAGTGATTGGTTGGATCATCCAACACCAATACGTTGGCTTTTGAAAGCATCATTTTCGACAACATACAGCGAACTTTTTCGCCCCCGGAAAGAACGTTGACGGGTTTTAATACTTCATCACCAGAGAATAACATGCGACCGAGGAAGCTGCGCAAGAAGGTATTGTCGTCTTCTTCTTTGCTTGCGTATTGACGCAGCCAATCAACGATCGGGGTATCCGTATCGAATTCGCTGGTCGTATCTTTTGGCAAGTAGGCATGCTGCGTGGTGACGCCCCAACGAACACTACCTGTATCAGGAGTGATTTCCCCCATGATGACTTTGAATAGCGTCGTGGTGGTGATATCGCTATTGGCAACAAAAGCGACTTTGTCGTCTTTGTTCAAGGTGAAAGAGATATTGTCTAAAATCTTTTTGCCGTCGATCGTCACACTGACATTGTCGACTTGTAGCAAGTCATTCCCGATTTCACGTTCTGGTTTAAAACCAACAAACGGATAGCGGCGGGACGAAGGTTGAATATCATCAAGGGTGATTTTATCCAACATTTTTTTCCGAGACGTTGCTTGTTTGGATTTTGATGCATTGGCACTAAAGCGTGCGATAAAGTCTTGCAGTTCTTTGATCTGCTCTTCTTTTTTTGCATTTGATTGGGATTGTAATTTCGCCGCTAATTGGCTTGATTCCAACCAGAAATCATAGTTGCCGACAAACAATTTGATTTTGCCGAAGTCTAGATCGGCCATATGGGTACAAACTTTATTTAAGAAGTGACGGTCATGGGAAACAACGATAACGGTGTTGTCAAAGTTGATCAGAAACTCTTCTAACCAGTTGATAGATTGGATATCCAATCCATTGGTAGGCTCATCTAGGAGCAAGACGTCTGGCTTACCGAAAAGGGCTTGTGCCAGTAAGACTTTCACCCGTTGACCAGCAGTTAGATCTTTCATCAAGACATGATGCAATTCATCGGGAATGTTCAAGCCTTGCAAAAGAACAGCTGCTTCGGGCTCTGCTTCCCAGCCATCAAGTTCCGCAAATTCGCCTTCTAGTTCGGCGGCACGAATCCCATCTTCATCAGAAAAGTCTTCCTTCATGTAGATCGCGTCTTTTTCTTTCATCACTTCGTAGAGACGTTTATGGCCCATGATAACCGTTTCGATCACGGGAAACTCTTCGTAATCATAGTGGTTCTGTTTCAAGACAGCCATCCGTTCATCAGGACCTAAAGAAACATTCCCGGTCGAAGGTTGGATCTCACCAGATAAAATTTTTAAAAAAGTTGATTTACCAGCACCATTTGCACCAATCAAACCATAACAATTACCAGGCGTAAACTTAATATTAACATCATCAAACAGTTTGCGGTCTGAAAAATGCAAACTTACATCACTTACTGTAATCAATTCTTTTCCTCACTTTATATAAATTGACATGGAGTCTCCTAGCATTATAGCGATGAATGTTGAAACTTTCAAGTAAAGCCGAGGATTTCGTCAGGAAAGGCATAGGCCTGGTGAAAGAAAAATTATGGTTGCTGCTGCCTTCCTAGTAGAACCTGACGGCTTCCTATGCTAGAGTATTGGTAGAATAGTTAGACAAAGGAGCAGACGAATGGTGGATTGGTTGGTTGGATTGTCGCCATGGCAGCAAGCGTTGGCGGGGACGATCTTTACGTATGGTATGACGGCGCTTGGGGCAGCGCTAGTCTTTTTCTTCAAAGAAATCAATAAAAATGTCCTGAATACGATGCTGGGGTTTGCTTCTGGCGTGATGATCGCTGCTAGTTTCTGGTCGTTATTAGATCCTGCGATCGCACGAGCCGAAGAAAATGGCGACATTCCGTGGCTTGTGGTCAGCATCGGGTTTGGTTTGGGCGGTTTGTTTCTATATGCAGCAGATAAGACGCTCCCGCATATGCATTTTGGTCCAAATCATGAAACAGAAGGTTTGCCCAGTCATTTGAAGCGAACGATCTTGCTGGTCTTTTCCATCACGCTGCATAATATCCCAGAAGGCTTGGCGGTAGGGGTAGCGTTTGGGGCGGCGGCTAGTGCCGATGATCCGCGAGCAGCGATCTTAGCGGCGCTTTCGGTAGCGATCGGGATCGGGATTCAGAATTTTCCAGAAGGCGCAGCCGTTTCGATCCCCTTGCGTCAAGAAGGATTAAGCCGAACCAAAGCCTTTATGTATGGGCAAGCGTCCGGGATCGTAGAACCGATCGCCGGTGTGATCGGGGCTTTGTTGGTAACGAGTATGTCCGCTGTCTTGCCGTATGCGTTGGCTTTTGCAGCGGGTGCTATGATCTATGTAGTGGTGGAAGAATTGATTCCAGAAGCGCAGCAAACCTTAACGAGTCGCCGCCATTTTGCGGTCTTTGGCGTCATGCTAGGCTTTATCTTAATGATGGTTTTAGATGTCGCATTAGGCTGATCGATAAAAAAACACCTGACTGTTGGAAAGTCAGGTGTTTTTGGTTTTCCTGCAATTAACGATAATATTTTCTTGGCTTTTGGCGAATCGAGGTTAACCAGCGAACGATCAAAACGGCTAGCAACAAAGGAATCCCGAAACGGAAAATCAATCCAATCAACCCACCAACAATGCCTAATACGACGGATAAAACAAGAGATGCTGCGATTAAAACTGCCACGACAGTAACGATTCTTCCTAATAAACTTTCTGTATTCATAGTGACTCCTCCTAGACTTTTTTTTCTTATCCTTAGCATAGCAAGAAAGAAAAAGAAACACATCCAACTTAAGGCGGAATAATTGCTCCGCCGTGGGCCATAGGTTTGTGATAAACTAAACATGAATCATTCATGAAAGGAGTCAAAAAGAATGAACGTAGAAATCCTCACGAGCCAAGTCATCACGGAAGGAGGGTGCAATGCCTGTTTGCCTTATGAACTCAATACCTTCACGCTGCAGCTGCCAGATGGTCGTTGTTTTTCGCTAGAAAACTTGGATGCTGCTTCCTTGGTGATGCCCATTGCCCAGATCAATCAGTGGCAGACTCGCTTATTATTAGAAGAAGACGAAGGACTGATTTATCAAAAAGGAACGCAAGAAGTAATTTTCGTAGAGGGCAGCCGTCAGGATACGTTTTCCAGCAAAGGACAGACGATTGCTTGTCCGAAAAAGAGTTGCGAAGCTGACGTTTTTGCCACAACCAATCGAGTGCTGACAGAATTGTTCGGCATCGAACCGCTTTCCTTCGTTCTGCGGGCTGCACAAGCATAAGAGGACGAAAAAAAGCCGCTTGCGCATGTAGCGACCTCCTGAAGTTAGCTTTTTAGTCTAACTATTGGGGGGCATTACAGCAAGTGGCTGTTTTTGCGTATCGTTACTTACGGATCTGGCCTTCGCCATAAATAATGTATTTGGTGGAAGTCAGTGCTTCTAACCCCATTGGCCCACGGGCATGTAGTTTTTGCGTCGAGATGCCGATCTCGGCACCAAAGCCAAACATAAAGCCATCGGTGAAACGGGTCGAGGCATTGACGTAAACCGCCGCCGCATCAACTTCTTTCAAGAAGCGTTGGGAAGCGAAATAATCATCAGTGATGATCGCTTCGGAGTGCTTCGTATTGTAGCGATTGATGTGGGCAATGGCTTCTTCTAGCGAAGCCACCACTTTGATCGCTAAGATATAGTCTAAAAACTCGGTTGCCCAGTCCTCTTCAGTGGCAAGCTGTGCATTGTTCAAAAGCGCCAACGCTTTTTGATCTCCTCGCAATTCGACTTGATCGGCAAATTGCTGTTCTACCATAGGCAAAAATTCTGCCGCCACTGCTTCATGGACGAGGATCGTTTCGATGGCATTGCAGACAGAAGGACGTTGCGTCTTTGCATTCGTGACGATCGCCAGAGCCATCGGCAGCTGGGCTGCTTGGTCGATGTAGATATGGTTGTTGCCGGTGCCGGTTTCGATCACTGGTACTGTGGCGGTCTCTTTGACACGTCGAATCAAGCCGGCGCCCCCACGGGGGATCAAAACATCCAAGTATTCCGTCAGCCGCATCAGCTCAGCCGCTGTTTCGTGGCTCGTGTCTTCGATAAACTGGATCGCATGGCGGGAGTGTCCGTTGGCAGCTAATGCCTCTTGTAAAATAGTCACGAGGACTTGATTGGAGTGGAAGGCTTCTTTTCCACCACGCAAAATCACGGCATTTCCTGATTTGAAACACAGACTAGCCGCGTCAGTAGTGACATTAGGGCGGGCTTCATAGATGATGCCGATGACCCCTAAAGGCACCCGCTGTTGACCAATCAAAAGATCGTCAGCATTGCGCCACATTTTATCCACGGCACCGATTGGATCGGGCAATTGGGCGACTTCTCGGATGCCGTTAGCCATCTCGGTGATCCGTTGTTCTGTCAGCAACAGACGATCTAGCATCGTTTGGCTGGTTCCTTTGGCTTTTGCGGCGGTTAGATCTTGTTGATTAGCAGCTAAAATCTTCTCGGTAGCTTTTTCTAAAGCATCGGCCATCGCTGCCAGTAGGTGGTTTTTTTCACTGGCACTCAGTAAGCTTAATGCCTGGGCGCTTGCTTGTGCTTGTTGACCGATCGTTTGTAAATTGCTCATTGCTCATCCTCCGTTCGTTGATAAAAGTGGGTGCCGACAGGTTCCCCTGCGAGCAAGTCAAAAATAATTTTCGGCTGCTTGCCGTTAGCCAGCAGCATGTGACTGTTCAAGTCTAAGATACGTTGGGCGGCTTTTAGTTTACTGGTCATACCGCCGGTTCCATAAGGACTGCCTTTTCCCGTAGCTTGTTCTAAAAGTTCTGGGGTGATTTCATTGATCTCGGAATACAAGACGGCATCAGGATCATTTAGCGGATTGGCGGAATAAAAGCCGTCGATATCAGAAAGCATGATCAAAAGCTCGGCTTTCGTCAACTGAGCGACGATCGCTGACAGCTGGTCATTGTCGCCGAATTTGGTGAGATGATCCAATTCATCCACTGCTACCGTGTCGTTTTCATTAATGATCGGGATGATCCCCATCGCAAGTAACTGCTCTAAGGTGTTGCTAACATTTTGACGGCTTTGGGGAAATTCGATGATGTCTCTGGTCAGCAGGATCTGTGCAGTCTGCTGGCTATAGCTTTGAAAACGCTGGTTGTAGATCGTCATCAGTTCCGATTGGCCAACGGCGGCCACGGCTTGCTGCTGCGGGATCTCCACGGGTCGTTCTTTCAAATTCAACTTGTTCATGCCAACACCGATCGCACCAGAGGAAACTAAGATGATTTCTTTGCCTTGGTTTTGTAAAGCTGCTAAGACAAAGGCTAATTCATCGATACCAGCTAGATTGATGGCACCATTGGGATAAATCAACGAGCTGGTGCCGATTTTTACAACGATTCGGTTTTTGTTTGAAAGATCTGCGCGCATATGCCACCGCCTATTTTTTGATATTTTTTCTATTGTACTCGCAAATGGGCGTTTCGTCATGCTCTTTTTTCTTTTTGAGCTATTTTTAAACGAAGAAATTGTAAAGACTTTTCGATAATTGTGTTTTCCATGAAGAAAATAGTTCTTCCTATGCTAAAATAGCTATATGTTTTATTATTGGAGGAACCCATGAAATTACGAGGATTTGAAATTATTACATCATATAAAGAAAAAAGCATCACCTTGCCTCAACGTGCCACCCATCATGCGGCTGGTTACGACTTTGAAGCAGCGGAAGAAATCGTGGTGCCAAGCATTTGGAAAGCGGGCGTGATCGACGGGGTCAAAGCGCTTTTTGCGAAAGAGACCGCAAAACAGTTGAAGCCAACCTTGATTCCCACGGGGATCAAAGCCTATATGGGGGAAGACGAGTATTTGCAGCTGACAAATCGTTCCAGCAATCCTTTGAAACGTTTCTTAGTCTTGACGAATGGTGTCGGCGTCATCGACAGCGATTACTATGACAATCCAGATAATGAAGGGCATATCATGTTTCAGTTTACCAATTTCGGCCCCACAGATGTCGTCATTAAAAAAGGCGAGCGGATCGGTCAAGGAATTTTCTTGCCGTTCTTAAAAGCTGATCAAGATACAACCACTGCCAGCCGAACCGGCGGCTTTGGCTCCTCGAATCAGTAAATCCTGCCTGGGGGTCTGTTTGATAGAAGTAGTGGAGGAGATCAATGGCAAAAAAAGCAAAAAGTCAATTTGTCTGTCAAAACTGCGGGTATAGTTCCCCTAAGTATTTAGGAAAATGCCCCAATTGCGGCAGCTGGAATTCAATGGTAGAAGAAGTGATCCAAGAAACTGCTGATCGTCGTGTACGTACGACATTGACGGGGCAAAAGATGCAGCCGACGAAAATCGCCGATGTCGTACCGAAAAAAGAACCGCGGGTCCAAACGAAACTCGCTGAATTGAATCGCGTCTTAGGCGGCGGCGTGGTCCCAGGTTCCTTGATTTTGATCGGTGGGGATCCCGGGATCGGAAAATCGACGCTGCTCTTGCAAGTTTCCCAGCAATTAGCAGCGATCGGCGGAACGGTCTTGTATGTGTCAGGAGAAGAAAGTGCCGAGCAGATCAAAATGCGGGCGCAGCGCTTAGGCGCCATCGACACGGAATTTTATCTCTATGGGGAAACGGACATGTCAGAGATCAGTAAAGCGATCGAAAACATCCGCCCAGATTATGTGATCATCGATTCGATCCAAACCATGACCCAACCGGATATCACCAGCGTGGCAGGCAGTGTCAGCCAAGTGCGAGAAACGACCGCAGAATTGCTGAAAATCGCTAAAACCAATGGCATCGCCATCTTTATCGTTGGCCACGTGACGAAGGAAGGCTCGATCGCAGGACCGCGGATGCTGGAGCACATGGTGGATACCGTCTTGTATTTCGAAGGCGAAAAGCACCACAGCTTTCGGATTTTGCGGGCCGTCAAAAACCGCTTTGGGTCCACCAATGAGATCGGGATTTTTGAAATGGAAGAAGGCGGGTTGAAAGAAGTCGCCAATCCGTCACAAGTCTTTTTGGAAGAACGCTTAGAAGGCGCAACTGGATCGGCGATCGTAGTGGCAATGGAAGGCAGTCGGCCAATCTTGGTGGAGATCCAAGCTTTGGTCACGCCAACGATGTTCGGCAATGCCAAACGCACGACGACGGGGCTAGACTTCAACCGCGTCTCGCTGATCATGGCGGTTTTAGAAAAACGGGCAGGCTTACTGCTGCAAAATCAAGATGCCTACTTAAAAGCAGCCGGCGGGGTCAAATTAAATGAACCCGCGATCGATCTAGCGATCGCTGTTAGTATCGCGTCTAGCTATAAAGAAAAAGGCACCAGCCCGACGGAGTGTTTTATCGGTGAAATTGGCTTGACAGGTGAGATTCGCCGAGTCAATGCGATCGAGCAACGGGTCAAAGAGGTGCAAAAACTGGGCTTTACAAAAGTTTATTTGCCGAAAAATAATCTGACTGGTTGGCAGCCGCCAAAAGGCATCGAAGTCGAAGGCGTGTCTACCTTAGCCGAAACCTTACGGAAAGTCTTCCGTTAAAGTGGAGTCAACGCAAGAGCAAGGGGCAATCTCCCTTCCTCTTGCCCTGATGCCGCTGGTTCATTTGGTTGAACCAACCGATCGACAACCGCTGACTGGCGGAAAGAGCCTGTTTGGCAGCACGGATTTTTGAACAAAAGAAACCTACTGGAGTATGGAGGAACATGTATGCAGAAACGAGTCATTACGGCACTAATGGTACTTGCCGGAGCAAGTCTAGGGATCTCACTGATGCCTATCGCATGGCAAGCCATTGGGCAAACCCAAAACGAATGGCTGAATAATAACATCACTAATAGTTTGCTTGGAGCCCTTATTTTCTTTTTATTATCTTTACTATTAGCGAAATATATTGCAGCCGGTATTCGCAAAATTGAAGAAAAACTAAGTGAATTGAGCTTAACGTATCTCTTGTTTGGTGCAATTGGTTCGATCATCGGTCTGATGATCGGTGTGATTGTGTCGATTCCTTTTTACAATTGGGATATTCCTTTTATCAACGGGATCGCCCCAATCTTAGTGATGGTCCTGTTAGGGTATCTCGGTTTTCAGATCGGGACGACACGGATCGATGAATGGAAAAAAGTCTTTGCCCCGAAAAACAAAAAGGCAGAGCCCCAAGAGCAAGATGAACAACAGATGCTGGAAAGAAAGATCGCGGATCACTTCCACAAATACAAAATTTTGGATACCAGCGTGATCATTGATGGTCGGATCTATGACATTGCTAAAACAGGCTTTTTAGAAGGCGTCTTGCTGATTCCCAATTTTGTCTTGTACGAATTGCAATACATCGCAGATTCTGGCGATAGTTTGAAACGGGTTCGGGGCCGCCGCGGCTTGGATATTTTGAATGCTTTGCAAAAAGAAGAAGGCATTGCAGTTGAGATGTATGAAGGCGATTTTGAAGACATTTCCGAAGTCGATAGCAAGCTGATCAAGTTAGCGAAGATGCTGGATGGTGTCGTCGTGACCAATGATTACAATCTAAACAAAGTTTCTGAATTTCAAAATGTGCCGGTCTTGAATATCAATGCGTTGGCCAATGCGGTCAAACCAGTGGTGATTCCAGGAGAAAGCATGCACGTCTTAGTAGTGAAAGCTGGCACGGAGCGCCAGCAAGGGGTCGCTTATCTAGATGACGGGACGATGGTCGTGGTGGAAGATGGCCAGCATTACATGAATGAACACATCGAAGTGATCGTCACCAGCGCTTTGCAAACGGCAGCTGGGCGGATGATTTTTGCCAAACCAGCCCATTCTGGTCGCGGCATTGACAACAAAGAAGGATCAAAATCAGAGAAATAATCCTCGGCAGCTGGCGTAAAATATGTCAGCTGCCTTTACTAATTGGGTTATTGATTGTACAATTCAACTTGAGGGTTCTGTTTTTTACGCGGGTCTTTCCCACTAAACTGAACAATAAGCCCCAAGCAGCTTGGCTGGCTTGGAAATCAGATGAAGGAAGAGGAAAACAATGACAAAAGTACGTGTACGTTACGCGCCAAGTCCAACAGGACATTTACACATCGGGAATGCTCGGACGGCTTTATTCAATTATTTGTTTGCTCGTCATAATGACGGTGAATTTATTATCCGAATCGAAGACACCGATCAAAAAAGAAACATTGAAGATGGTGAAAAAAGTCAGCTTGAAAACTTGCAATGGTTAGGGATGGATTGGGACGAATCACCTGAAAATCCAGGGGAATATGGGCCGTATCGTCAATCAGAACGCGGCGATATCTACCAACCACTGATCGATCAATTGCTTGCAAGCAATCGTGCGTATAAGTGTTATTGTACGGAAGAAGAGTTGGAAGCCGAACGCGAAGGCCAAAGAACGCGTGGCGAAATGCCTCATTATGCAGGGAAATGTGCCAACTTAACACCGGAAGAGCAAGCCGAAAAAGAAGCACAAGGCTTGAAACCAGTGATTCGTTTCCGTGTCTCTCGCAATACTGAATACAAATTCCATGACATGGTCAAAGGCGAGATCGTTTTTGAATCAGATAATGTCGGTGGCGATTTTGTCATCCAAAAACGTGATGGCATGCCGACCTACAACTTTGCAGTAGCAGTGGATGACCATCATATGAAAATCACCCATGTGTTGCGTGGAGATGACCACATCGCCAACACACCAAAACAGTTGATGATCTATGAAGCATTTGGCTGGCAAGCACCGGAATTCGGTCACATGACGTTGATCATCAATAGCGAAACTGGGAAAAAATTAAGCAAACGGGACGAATCGATTCTGCAATTCATCGAGCAATACCGTGAATTGGGCTATTTGCCAGATGCTATGTTCAATTTTATTGCACTTTTAGGCTGGTCACCAGTTGGGGAAGAAGAAATCTTCTCTCAAGAAGAATTGATCAAAATCTTTGATCCTGAACGGTTGAGCAAATCACCAGCTGCCTTCGATGCCAAGAAATTGGAATGGGTCAATAACCAATACATGAAACAAATGGATTTGGATGAATTGACGGCAATGTGCGTTCCTTACTTGGTAAAAGCTGGCCGCATCGAGGAAACATTGACCGAAGAAAAAGCTGCTTGGTTGAAAAAAATCGTGTCCTTGTATCAACCACAAATGAGTTTTGCGGCACAAATCGTCGATCTTTCGGAATTGTTCTTCGAGGAACACCCTGAATTAGATGATGCAGCCAAAGAAGTCTTAGCAGGAGAAACTGTACCGACGGTTTTGACAGCCTTTAAAGAAAAATTACAGGCGATGCCAGTCGTTGAGGCTGCGGCAGTCAAAGCAGCCATCAAAGAGATCCAAAAAGAAACAGGCATCAAAGGCAAGAATTTATTCATGCCGATCCGCGTGGCGGTCTCAGGCCAAACCCACGGACCAGAACTACCAGATACCGTTGAATTATTAGGGAAAGAAAAAGCCCTTGATCATTTGAATAACGTGTTATAAACACAGCGAATAGACGAAGTACTAGCCGATTTTTTTCAGAGAGACCACGGAAGGTGAGAGTGGTCAAAAAAGGCTAGGAAATGCACCTAGGAGTGGCTTTGGCGCAAGTCAAAGACGAAGCAGCGGACGTTACCCGCTTGAAGGCAGTGCCGAACTGCGAACAAAAGTGGGACCACGCAAAAAAGCGTCTTTTGAATAAGGAAACTTATTTGAAAGACGCTTTTTTCGTATCAAGAAGTTTGGATAAAGTAGGTGAGAAGATGACTTGGTTCAAAAAAGCAATTGCGGCAACAAAAAAACACGATCCATCGGTACGATCAACGTTGGAGATCATCATCACGTACCCAGGATTTCATGCCTTGTTTTGGCATCGTTGGTCGCATTTTTTGTTTCAGCATCGCTGGTATTTTTTGGCAAAACTGACGGCCCAGTTTTGGCGTTTCTTGACTGGGATCGAGATTCATCCTGGTGCCCAGATCGGCCAAGGGGTCTTTATCGATCATGGGATGGGGGTCGTGATCGGGGAAACGGCGATCATTGAAGATGATGTCGTCTTGTTTCACGGGGTCACCTTAGGGGGAACCGGTAAAGAGCGGGGCAAGCGTCATCCCACGGTTAAAACCGGTGCGTTTCTCTCAGCCCATGCGCAGATCTTAGGCCCTGTCACGATTGGTGAGCGTGCAAAGATCGGCGCCAATGCAGTGGTTTTGAAGGATATCCCCGCAGAAGCAACTGCTGTCGGCATCCCAGCAAAGATCGTTCGAATCAAAGGAAAGAAGGTTACCCACGATGATTAAAATCTATAATACGCTGACACGGGAAAAAGAAGTGTTTCAGCCATTAGAAGAAAAGAAAGTAAAAATGTATGTTTGCGGACCCACCGTCTATAACTATATCCATATCGGGAATGGCCGCAGTACCGTTTCATTTGATACCGTACGTCGTTATTTCGAATACCGCGGCTATACAGTGGACTATTTGATGAATTTTACCGATGTCGATGATAAAATCATTCGTGCAGCAAAAGAATTAGGTACGACGGCCCCAGAAGTGGCAGAGCGTTTTATCAACGCCTTCAATGAAGATACTGCAGCGCTGAATGTCAAACCTGCTACGATGAATCCTCGTGTGATGGATCATATCGAAGACATCATTGCCTTTATTGCTGCTCTTGTAGAAAAAGGCTATGCCTATCCAGTCAATGGCGATGTTTATTACCGTACCCGTAAATTTGCTCACTATGGGCAATTAAGCGACCAATCCATCGATGAGCTGGAAGTCGGCGCAAGCCAGCGGACCGGTGAAGAACAAAAAATCAAGGAAGATCCGTTGGATTTTGCTTTGTGGAAAGCGGCAAAAGGCGATGAGATCGCTTGGGAATCTCCTTGGGGAGCCGGACGTCCCGGCTGGCATATCGAATGCTCGGTGATGGCGACCAAACACCTAGGCGAGACCATCGATATTCATGGAGGCGGACAAGACTTGACCTTCCCGCATCATGAAAATGAGATCGCCCAAAGCGAGGCAAAAACCGGCAAGACCTTTGCCAACTATTGGATGCATAATGGCTATGTGACGATCGGTGAAGACGAAGAAAAAATGAGTAAGTCGCTGGGCAACTTCGTCACGGTGCATGAGATGGTCAAAAAAGTTGATCCACAGGTGCTGCGTTTCTTTTTGGCAACGACTCAGTACCGCCGACCAATCAAATACAGCGAGACTACCTTGCATGAAGCACAAACCAATCTGCAAAAATTGCGGACGACCTATGAAAATGCCAAATTCCGCTTGAATAGCAGTCATTATCAAGCCAGCGATGAGGAAATCCATGCAGCGGTTCTGGAAGAATTTGAAGAACGTTTCGTCAAAGAAATGGACGACGATTTCAACGCGGCTAACGGGATCACTGTGGTCTATGAATTGGCGAAGTGGCTGAACTTAGCTAGCGAAGACCCAGAAACAGACTTGGCTTTATTAGCCGCTGGATTAGCCAAATTCAGCGAATGGCTGACGATTTTCGGGATTTATTTTGTATCAGAAGAATTGCTGGATGAAGAAATCGAACAGCTGATCAATGAACGGATTGCCGCCCGCAAAGCCAAAGATTTTGCCCGCAGCGACCAAATCCGTGATGAGTTGAAAGAACAAGGGATCATCTTAGAAGATACCCCGCAAGGAACCCGATGGAGACGAGAAGCATGAGAGATTATAAACAATTGAATGGTTTGGCATTGGCCTATGTGGGGGATGCGGTCTATGAAGTCTATATTCGCGATTATTTAGTCGCCCAAGGCCAAACCCGACCAAACCAACTGCACCATATGGCGACCCACTATGTATCGGCCAAAGCCCAAGCAGCGTTGATCCAAAAGATGTTGGACGAAGAGATCCTGACCGAAGAAGAACATGATTTTTACCGCCGCGGCCGTAATAGTAAAAGCCATACGGGTGCCAAAAATGCCGATGTCACGACGTATCGTATCGCTACTGGCTTTGAATCGCTGATCGGGTATTTGCACCTCACGCAGCAAAAAGAACGCTTAGACGAGCTAATAGACTGGTGTATAAAGAAAGTAGGAGAAGAAGATGCGAGAAAAACCGCAAAGAAAGCGTCCAAATAAAAAAACAGCTGGCCGATCAGAAGCCAGACAAGAAAATAGACCGGATCGCCGCAAAGAAGCCGCTGGAGAAGCCATCGAAGATAATTTTGTCTTTGGCTATCATGCGGTTGCTGAAGCCTTGAAAGAAGGGCGAGGCAACAAGCTGTTTCTTTCCGAAGAAGCACGGGGAGAAAAAATCGATCGTTTGAAAGAAATGGCGCGGGAACAGGCAGTTCCGGTCAAATGGGTGCCAAAACAAAAGCTGGATACGATGAGTGACCAAGGGGTCCATCAAGGCATGATCTTGGCGATCACCCCTTACCAGTATTTGACCTTGGATGAATTGTTGGCCCAAACGAAAGAACAGCCGCTGTATCTGATTTTGGATAATCTAGAAGATCCCCATAATTTCGGCTCCATCATGCGAACCGCTGATGCCAGCGGCGTAGACGGGATCATCATTCCGAAACACCGTGCGGTGGGGATCACGCCGATCGTGGTGAAAACATCGACTGGCGCAGTGGAACATATTCCTGTGGCCCGCGTGACTAATTTGACCCAAGCAGTCCAGCAGCTGAAAAAAGCTGGTTTTTGGATCTTTGGTACTGATATGAGCGGCAGTGATTACCGCACATGGAATGCTCAAGGGGCGGTCGGTTTGATCATCGGTAACGAAGGTCGCGGCATGGGAGAAGGCTTGAAAAAAGAAGTGGACCAAATGCTGACGATCCCAATGACCGGTCACGTGCAGAGCTTGAATGCCAGTGTGGCGGCGGGCTTGTTAATGTATCAGGCCTTTACTAGCCGAAATGGGGCGTCCCAATGAAAACCCCTTTGCTGATCGTGGATGGCTACAATATGATTGGCGCTTGGCCGGAGCTGGTTCTTTTGAAAAATCAGGACCGTTTAGAAGATGCCCGAGAAGCCTTACTGAACCGGCTGTCAAATTATGCAAAATATGAAGGGTTGAAAATCATCGTTGTTTTTGATGCCCAACTGGTGCCTGGTGTGACACAAAGTTACACCAAATATCAGCTGGAAGTTATTTTTACCGAAGAAGGAGAGACCGCCGACAGCTACATCGAACGAATCGCTGGTGAATTAAACAATCGATTGACGCAAGTCACCGTCGCTACCAGCGATTTAGCCGAACAGTGGGTGATCTTCTCTCAAGGTGCCTTGCGGACTTCGGCACGGGAATTGTACAAAAGCGTGGAAAAAACGGAAAAAGACATCCACGAGCATCAAACCGACTTGCGGTTTGAAAATTTCCGGCGCAATTCCCCCTGGTCACCGGAGCAATTAGCCGAACTTGAAAAGAAATTGCGGGACCTTAGTTAGGGACAAAGTTGGTCTGGTAAATTAGAAGATGTCCGAGCCATTTATGATACGCTCCTTTTGTAGCAAATGAAGCAAAACAAAAGGAGTGATCTCGATGCGCACAAAGGAAAGACAAGTATCGCACCGTTCAGATAGATTTGAAGAGTTGTTCAGAAAATATCGACCGATCGTTGAGATTTTGCATAAAAAATATTATCTGCGGGATTATGACTTAGATGATTGGCTGCAAGAAGGTCGGATCGTTTTTAATAAGTGTCTAAAGACTTACGATCAGGACAAGGGAACGACGCTGGGTATCTTGTTTAAGCGATCCTTTGAAAACCGTATCTGTAGCTTGTTGCGGGCGCAGCATGCCCAAAAACGCAAAGCTCAAGTCGATGCCTGCTCGCTGGAAGAAAAGCTTTCACAAGAAGGCAATCGGTTTTTGACCGATCATAATCGCTGTGCGGAAACTGCAGAGACCTATTTGTTCGTTAATGAATCGTTGGCAGCGTATCCGAAAAATTTATCGTCTTTAGAACGAATGGTTATAATGAATTATTTAAAAGGATTAGAACTTGATCAGATTGCCGCGCAAGAAAAGCTGCCTTACGAAAAAATAAAAAGCGCTTTCAGTCGCGGACGGACAAAGTTGATAGCGCTTATCAAGGGTGTTTAACAAAAATCTTATTGAAAGTAGAATTATTTTATGGTAAACTTGAAATTTTCTGCTTTTCGTGGTATGATGATGCTCGAGGTGAATGCGATGCCAACAACTTTAGCTACGATCAAGAAAGATTTAGAAGGCCGTATCGGTAGTGAGATTATGCTAGTTGCTCAGACTGGACGTAAGCGTCAAACTGAACGTCGCGGCGTTTTGACAGAAACTTATCCTTCAGTTTTTGTTGTAGATTTGGATCCAAATGAGAATTCATTCGAGCGGGTTTCTTATAGTTATTCAGATATTTTAACCAGAACTGTTGAGATTGAATTTTTATCAGAAGCTGTTTGAAACAAGAAGAGTTGACACTTTGTTGACTCTTTTTTGGTTCAATAAGATAAGGAGTGATGGGATGGCGTTTTTTCTAAAAGAGTTAGGGGAAATGACTGGGGTGGAGTTTTATCAACTTGCCCGTTTGCGTACAGCAGTTTTTGTGGTGGAACAAGCGTGTGCGTATCAAGAGATCGATGCAATCGATGAACAGGCCAAACATTTATGGGCCCTCGATGAGGACGGGCAGATCGTTTCCTACGCTCGTATTTTCCAGCAGGAACAAACGGTGCATTTTGGTCGGGTCATTGTGGCACCAGCATACCGGGGGCAAAACGAAGGTCATCGTCTGATCAAAGAAGTTTTGCAACGCATTGAGCAGTGTTATCCGGCTTTGCCTATTGAGATCGAAGCGCAAGCCCACTTAGAAAAATTCTACGGCCAGTATGGCTTTAAAACCATTACACCGCCTTTTTATGAAGACGGGATCCTGCATGTCGGGATGAAAAAAGAAGCAAGCACAGCGGCTCTCTAGAAAGGTTCGCGTGCTTGCTTCTTTTAGCGCTAAGATTGATGAATCTGATGAATCCGAATGGTTTCTTTTGTCCTTATTGACAAAGAGCCGTCTTTTTATCTGATCGTATCGTCCAATGATGTTGGGCGTGGATCAACGGTGTTTGCAGTAGGTGTTTGTGCTTTTAAAAGATCACGAATCTCTTCTAAATAATCCTCTGCAGTGACTTCTGGTACTTCTTCTTCTTCAGGTTGTTGTTTCAGATTGCGTAATTTGTTGACTGCTTTGACAATCAAGAACAAAACAAATGCGGTAATCAAGAACGTAATAATGGCAGTGATTACGCGGCCGAAATCAAAGACCACATTTTTGGCGGGTTCAAAGACCAAGCCAGAAAAGGCATCGGCGTTACCGAAGAGTGATAAGATCCATGAAACCAATGGCGTCAGCAATCCTTCAACTAAACTCGTGACGATTGCGGTGAAGGCACTCCCGATCACGACCCCGATCGCCAAGTCAATGACGTTTCCTCGTAAAATAAATTCTTTAAATTCTTTAATCATCCTGTATCCTCCCTTCTAAATCTTACTGACAGTATAGCGAAAAATGCAAGATTTATAAAAAAAAACGCTCGCTGCAGCAGGTTTAATCAATGAGCCAAGGAGAAAGTTTGTCAGCTATGCTATAATTGAAGAGATAATTTTGCTTCTAGAAGGGGTGTCACATGTCTATTGAATTAAAAAAAGGTGTTCGGTTAACGGTGCTGCCGACCAAAAAGTATAAAACGATCCGTTTTTTCGTTCGGTTCACTGCACCATTGCAGGCTGAAATGACCGCCAAACGGACTTTATTAACCAGTTTATTAGAAACGACTAGTTTGGCTTATCCGACACAGACCGCATTTAGCAGTCAACTGGCGGAGCTTTACGGTGCCAGCTTTGGTATGAATGTCAACAAACGGGGCAATCTGCATCAAATCAATGCAGCGATGTCCTTTGTCAACGGGAAGTATGTGTCAGATGAAGCCGTCTTGCCGCAAGCAGCCGCTTTTTTAGCAGAAGTTTTGTTCCATCCGAATGTTCACGAGGAGCAATTTGAAGAAAAGAACTTCACCATCGAAAAGCACAACTTGATCGCCTATATGAACAGCGTGGCCGAAGACAAGCAAGCATTGGCTTCTTTAGGGCTGCAAGAGTTGTATTTCGAAAACGATCAGAATCAGAAGTATCCAAGCTTTGGTCGTCCCCAAGACTTAGAAGCTGTGACCGCAAAAGAGCTTTACCAAACCTATCGCTCAATGATGGACAATGACCAAATCGATCTTTTCGTGATCGGCGATGTGGTTGAAGCAGAAGTCGCGGAGATTTTCCAGAACATGGCCTTTACCGATCGGCCAGACCAAGCAATGCCGGTCTTTTATCAGCAAGCGGCGGAAAACATCATTCGCGAGAAAATCTTGCGGGAACCAATCATTCAAGCCAAATTGAACTTAGGCTATCATACTGGCGTGTATTATGACCAAGCTGAGCGGATCGCCTTTATGGTCTTCAACGGGTTGTTTGGCGGTTTCCCCCATTCCAAATTGTTTATGAATGTCCGTGAGAAAGAAAGTTTGGCTTATTATGCGTCCAGCAGTATCGATACGTTTCGCGGGTACTTGTCGGTCCAAACAGGGATCGACGGCAAAAACCGGGACAAGGTCTTCAAATTGATCGAACAACAGCTGCAAAGCTTGCAGCGTGGCGAAGTCACAGCGGAAGAACTGGCACAAACAAAAGCGATGTTGAAAAACCAGTACTTGCTTTCGTTGGATAACCCACAAGCACTGATCGAAACAGCCTATCTGAATCAGTGGGTACCGAATACGAAAATGACGGAAGATGAATTTATGCAGAAATTGGCTCAAGTGACCGTGGCAGATGTCCAAGCATTGGCCAAAAGCGTGTCCTTGCAAGCTGTATTCTTCCTGGATAAGGAGACGACCCATGAATAAAAAAGTCTATCAGCAAATCAATGAGACCCTTTATGAAGAAGTATTGCCAAACGGCTTGAAAGTTTATTTGCTGCCAAAAGCCGATTTCCATAAAACTTACGGACTTTTCAGTACGAACTATGGCTCTGTCGACAATCATTTCGGGTTTTCACCCGAAGCATTGCATCAAGTTCCAGATGGCATTGCCCATTTTCTAGAGCACAAACTGTTTGAAAAAGAAGACGGCGATGTCTTTCAAACCTTTGGTCAGCAGGGGGCTTCTGCCAATGCCTTTACCAGTTTCACGAAAACCAGCTACCTTTTTTCGGCAACCGATCAAATCAAGCTGAATCTTGAAACGTTGATCGATTTCGTTCAAGCCCCGTATTTTACAGAAGAAACCGTCGAAAAAGAAAAAGGGATCATTGGTCAAGAAATCCAAATGTATGATGACGATCCGAACTGGCAGCAGTTTTTCGGTATTATCAAAAATCTGTATCCAAAGCATCCCTTGCATATCGATATCGCTGGTACGGTGGAAAGTATTGCGCAGATCACCGCAGAAGACTTGTATTTTTGCTACAATACCTTCTATCACCCAAGCAATATGACACTTTTTGTGGTAGGGAATATCGATCCGGAAGAAACGATGGCGTGGATTCGGACCAATCAAGCGGCCAAGACCTTTCCAGAAACGCAAGCGATCATTCGCCAGTTTCCTGAAGAAACCTTTGCCGATATTCAAGCAGAATCAAGTCTTACCATGCCAGTGACACGTGCCAAAGGCGTGTTAGGGATCAAAGGGGACTTGAACAAACTGCCGGAATCAGGAAGAGAGCTTTTGCGCTTCAAAAATGCGTTGAATCTTTTCTGCCAATTGGTTTTAGGCAATACGTCCGCCAATTATTTGCGTCTGTATGATCAAGGCATCATCGATGACACGTTTGGGTTTGAAGTGAACTTGGATCGCGGCTTTTACTTTGCCGATTTCTCGGGGGATTCTGAAGAGCCAAAAGAAATGTTGGCGGAGATCGAAGCGATCTTAATGAATTTCCAGCACGACCCAGAAATTAATGAAGAAAACTTGACGTTATTGAAGAAGAAAATGCTAGGGAAATATTTCCAATCACTGAACTCATTGGAGTTTATTGCAAACCAGTTTACCCAAAGCTTATTCGGAGAAACGACGCTCTTTGATCTACCGGAGGTGATCCAATCCATCACTTTAGAAGATGTTCAGCAAGCGGCTCGTTCCTTTATCGATCCTAAAGCGTTTAGCCGTTTTTACATGTATCCAACGGAAAAAGCCTAAACGAAGATGCATTTTGTTAACTAACTGTCATCTAAGCAACACTGAATGATTCAAGGAGGAAAGCCCAACAGATCAAGGGCTGGCCAACTCTTTGGTCATTCAGTGTTTTCTTTTTTGCGTCAAAGGACGGTTTTTCCTTGCATTTTGATGCCAATTTGGCGAAAAGTATTAAAATTTGTTTGCGAGTTGTCGTTAGGCTATCCTCAGACTTTTTCTTTTATGGTATTCTTTAATTATTGGAGCAAAATCTTTTTTTGTTTTTTTGCAAAAAATCACGGAAAAAATGTTATATTTAGTAGACGGCGTGTCCAAGTGGAAATCGGCGCGACGGAACTTTTTTATTGACGTATACAGGGAACCCCTGTTTTAAAATGATAGAGCAGCTTTGCTGACCTTACGACAAGCAGCGCAGCGATTTTAGGGCTTTTTTTAAAGATGAATAAAAGACTGGAGTAGATGATCGAGTGGCCAACGAAACAACGATTGGAGCAAAATTACGGCAAGCCCGTTTAGATAAAAACATTTCATTGATTGAATTACAACAAATGACAAAGATCCAAAAACGCTATTTAGAAGCAATTGAAGCGGAGCGTTTTGATCAATTGCCAGGTACTTTTTATGTTCGCGCGTTTATTCGCCAATATGCAGCAGCAGTTGGAGAAGACGGCGACAAATTGGTGGCCGTTTTTGATGGCAAAGAGACGTTAGATGCCCCCTTACCAAAAAGACCGCAGCCTGAAACCGTCAGCGGCTCGCGAAAAGCACAGCACGTAGAAGAAAAAAGCGGCTCCTTTGTCGTCCGCTATTTGCCGATGATTTTATTAGGTCTGGTTGCCATTACGATCGTGAGTATCGTAGGCTACATGGCTTGGCAAGACCGGAACACGACGCCGATGATCCAAGGGAGTTCTTCTCTCGTGGTAGAAAATTCAGCGTCTACAGCTTCCACTACGTCAAGTACGGAAGAAACCAGTACTTCGAGTGAAGCGACAGAGTCCTCAAGTACGACGGAATCCAGCGAAGCGAAAATGACGATGACTGCCAGTGATTCGACGCAATCGTCGATCACGATCACGATGAAAGATGCGGAAAACCCTATTGAATTGGCATTTACTGGGCTAGATGCTTCTTGTTGGGTCGGTGTACAAGTCGACAACGCTTATGTGTACCAATACACTGTTCAAGCGGGGGAAACGCAATCGATGACGCTGCCAGAAGGCGCCACGAATGCAACTTTGACCCTGGGAGCAAGCCAAAATATCTCCATCAAGGCCAATGGACAGGAAGTGGACTTTTCTGATCCACAATTTGAATTGTTACAAAAGACGGTCCGTCTCGTGATTGAATACCAAGACGATGCGGCATAAATCTGACAAATGCGCTTTATTGAGGTATCATTAGCTAAAAAGTTATTTGTTGCATCCGACCATTGAAAAGCAGAAGTAGTGGCATGATTTGCCGTTATTTCGTACAATAGTCGGCAGAGAGGAGTCTATTTCGTGAATTTACCCAATCAATTAACTGTATTACGGATCATTATGATCCCCATCTTTATTTTGGTCTTGGTTTTGCCGATCGATCTTGGCACGATGACCGTTGGTACGACACAATTAGAAAACACGCACCTTATTGCAGCGATCCTTTTTGCGGCAGCCAGCATTACAGACTGGCTAGATGGCAAGATCGCTCGTTCCAGAGGCCTTGTTACCAACTTCGGGAAGTTTGCTGACCCGTTAGCAGATAAAATGCTCGTCATGACGGCTTTTATCATGCTGGTCGAATTAGACAAAGCCCCAGGCTGGGTAGTTTCGATCATCGTTTGCCGTGAGTTGGCAGTGACAGGTTTACGCTTGTTGTTAGTGGAACAAAGCGGGGAAGTCATGGCTGCTGCGTGGCCGGGGAAAATCAAAACCGCGACACAAATGGTTGCGATCATTTTCTTGTTCTTGAACAACATTCCCTTTTCAATGATCGGTTTACCTGTCGATCAAATCATGTTGTATCTATGCTTGATCTTCACGATCTATTCCGGGGTCGATTATTTCATAAAAAATACGAATGTTTTTAAAGATTCTATGTAAAAGTTCTAGATCTAGATAAAGAAGCGATAAAAACAAGGATACAAGTCACGAAAGTTCAGAAGTTTTCTGGACTTTTTTTGTCAATATGAAAGACTTTTACGTATCTGATAAATGAAGGAGTAAAAGAATGAAAGCAGAAATTATTGCAGTCGGGACCGAATTACTTTTAGGACAGGTGGTGAATACGAACGCGACCTTCTTGTCAGAAGAACTGGCAAGTCTAGGGATCGATGTTTTTTATCATAGTGTTGTCGGGGACAACCCCAATCGCTTAGAGGAATTGCTGACGATCGCCGACAAACGCAGCGACTTGATCGTGCTGTGCGGCGGCTTAGGGCCCACCGACGATGACTTGACGAAACAAGTCACTGCCCGCCATGTGGGACAGGAATTAGTTCGAGATGAACCAGGTTATCACCAATTGAAAGCCTTCTTTGAAAACAGTCAACGGAGGATGACGGAAAACAATTTGCGGCAGACCTTAGTCTTCAAAGACGGTGTGTCTTTGCCAAATCCCAATGGACTAGCGATCGGGATCTTTTATCAGACAGCTGCTACCAGTTATTTGCTGCTGCCAGGACCACCAAGTGAACTGCAGGCGATGTTTCTTACCCACGCAAAACCACTTCTCTTAGAGCAGTTTCCCCAAGAAGAAGTCTTGCTTTCTCGCGTTTTGCGCTATTACGGGATCGGGGAATCGGCGTTGGTCACAGAATTGGCCGATTTGATCGAGAATCAAGTCAATCCCACCATCGCCCCTTATGCCAAACCCAATGAGGTCACGTTGCGTCTGACGGTCAAAACCGCAGACGAGGCGCAAGGGATCAAACAATTGGATGCATTAGAAGAAACCGTCCAAGCACGGGTCGGTGCGTATTTCTATGGATATGGGGAACAAAATTCGCTGGCAGAAACAGTCGTCGAGCTACTGATCGAGAAAAAGAAAACCGTCACCGCATCGGAAAGTTTGACCGCTGGTTTGTTCCAAGCGACCCTAGGAGGGATTCCTGGCGTCTCTGAGGTGTTTCCCGGTGGGTTCGTGACATATTCTGCTGGAACAAAAAGCAAGCTCTTAGGCATCGATCCAGCGCTTTTAGAAAGCTATGGGACTGTTAGTCAGGAATGTGCGGAAGCAATGGCCGTCTATGCCCGCAAACAAGCAGAGACCGATTATGCGGTGGCGTTTACTGGTGTTGCTGGTCCAGACGAACTAGAAGGCCAGCCCAAAGGCACTGTTTGGATCGCCTTAGCTTCTGACAAAGGCGTCTCGAGCCAGCTGTATCATTTCAACCGCGACCGCGCCTATATTCGGCATAGTGCTGTCATGGCAGGCTTAAATCAAATACGTAAGGAATTATTAAATTAATGCGAATGTTTGTTCGTTTTTTCTTGCAATTTCCCTTCAGAAGGACTATTATTATCTTATGAACGACACACGAAAGTGATGAATATAAGGAGGATTATCCGTTTGGCAGATGATCGTAAAGCAGCCTTAGATGCTGCACTAAAGAAGATTGAAAAGAACTATGGTAAAGGTGCCATCATGAAGCTTGGCGAAAAAGTTGATCAACAAATTTCAACGATCCCAAGTGGTTCATTGGCCTTGGATGTTGCATTAGGTGTAGGTGGTTACCCACGAGGACGGATCGTAGAAGTTTACGGCCCAGAAAGTTCTGGTAAAACGACAGTTGCTTTACATGCCATTGCGGAAGTCCAAAAAAATGGCGGAACAGCAGCATTTATCGATGCCGAACATGCGTTAGATCCTCAGTATGCGCAAAAATTAGGCGTAAATATCGATGATCTTTTGTTATCACAACCAGATACAGGGGAACAAGGATTAGAGATCGCTGACGCCTTAGTTTCAAGTGGTGCAGTTGATATCGTGGTTATTGACTCGGTAGCAGCTTTAGTCCCACGGGCGGAGATCGATGGTGAAATGGGTGATACCCACGTTGGTTTGCAAGCTCGTTTGATGTCACAAGCATTACGGAAACTTTCTGGTTCCATCAACAAAACGAAAACGATCGCGATCTTTATCAACCAAATTCGCGAAAAAGTTGGGATCATGTTTGGGAATCCAGAAACGACACCTGGTGGACGTGCGTTGAAATTCTATTCAACCATCCGTTTGGAAGTACGTCGTGCTGAGCAATTGAAATCCGGTACAGATATCATCGGGAACCGCACGAAGATCAAAGTAGTCAAAAACAAAGTAGCGCCACCATTTAAAGTAGCAGAAGTCGACATGATGTATGGTCAAGGGATTTCCCAAGAAGGCGAACTGCTGGATATGGCCGTGGAACAAGATATCGTCGATAAAAGCGGTGCGTGGTATGCCTATAAAGGGGATCGTATCGGTCAAGGTCGTGAAAACGCCAAAAACTACATGCGTGAACACCAAGAAATGATGCTAGAAGTTTCTGCTCGCGTCCGCGATGCTTACGGGATTGGAACAGGAGAGACCGTAACTCTTGAGGAAGCGCAAGAAGAATTACCATTAGACGAATAAGTCTTGAAAAAGCCAAACAACCTCGTTGTTTGGCTTTTTTGTGGCTTTTTGCTAGATTCGTCCATTGTTGAAAAAACATCCGTAAAAAGGAAGGGTTGCGAAAGTTTACTTTATTATTTAAAGTTGACACTCTTGTGTTCAAACATTAGAATAAACGTATGTGGATTTCCACATAAGAAGTAGCGAATTGATAATTTTGTTATCCTTTGTTAATCAAAATTACAAAATATTTAAAAAGATAGTATGGAGGTGGATTCATTGGAACTACTTTACATTCTCCTCGCTATCATCGGTTTAATTGTCGGTCTTGGATTAGGAGTTTATGTGACGAAATCTCGTCATGAGAAAGAAATCAACGGCGCCCAAAATTCTGCAGCTGGAATTATCGAAAGCGCTAAGAAAGAAGCAGAAACTCTTAAAAAAGAAGCATTGTTAGAAGCTAAGGAAGAAAATCAGAAGTATCGGTCAGAGATTGAAAGTGAGTTGAAAGAAAGCAAACTTGATTTAAAATCACAAGAAAATCGTTTACTCCAAAGAGAACAAGTACTTGATCGTAAGGACGATTCTTTGGAAAAACGAGAACGCTCACTTGAAGATAAAGAAGGCAGACTTAGTGAGAAACAACAATTAATTGACGAGCGAGAAAAAGAAGTAGAAAACTTAATCGATGGACAACAGAAAGAATTAGAGCGCATCGCCGCGCTGTCTAGAGATGAAGCAAAAGAGTTGATCATGAAATCAACGGAAGAGGAATTGAACCATGAATTAACGATCATGGTCAAAGAATCTGAGCAGCGTGCGAAGGAAGAAGCAGATCGAAAAGCAAAAAATCTCTTGTCCCTAGCAATCCAACGTTGTGCCGCAGACCAAGTGTCTGAAACCACGGTATCGGTCGTATCATTACCAAATGATGAGATGAAAGGTCGAATCATCGGAAGAGAAGGTCGGAACATTCGGACCCTTGAAACCTTGACAGGGATCGATTTGATCATCGATGACACGCCAGAAGCAGTCGTCTTATCAGGATTTGATCCGATTCGCCGTGAAATTGCTCGTATGACCCTTGAAAAACTGATTCAAGACGGCCGGATCCATCCAGCTCGAATTGAAGAAATGGTCGAAAAATCTCGGAAAGAAATGGATGAGCATATTCGTGAATATGGGGAACAAGCAGCCTTTGAAGTCGGTGCTCACACCCTTCATCCAGACTTGATCAAGATTTTAGGTCGTTTGCGTTTCCGTACCAGCTACGGACAAAACGTCTTGAACCACTCGATCGAAGTCGCAAAACTAACCGGTGTTCTTGCCGCAGAATTAGGCGAAGATATTCAGTTAGCCAAACGTGCCGGACTCTTGCATGATATCGGGAAAGCCCTTGACCATGAAATCGAAGGCTCTCACGTTGAGATCGGGGCTGAGTTAGCTGCCAAATACAAAGAAAATGGTGTGGTGATCAATGCGATCGCTTCTCACCATGGAGATGTTGAAGCAACATCGGTTATCTCTGTTTTAGTTGCAGCCGCAGATGCCTTGTCAGCAGCCCGTCCAGGTGCCCGCAGCGAATCATTGGAAAATTATATTCGCCGCTTGCAAAACCTAGAAAATATCGCCAACGGCTTCAAAGGGGTCGATTCCAGTTTTGCCGTCCAAGCCGGACGTGAAGTCCGTGTAATGGTCAAACCAGAAGAGATTTCTGATTTGGATGCTGTACGATTGGTTCGCGACATCCGCAAGAAGATCGAAGATGATTTGGATTACCCAGGTCATATCAAAGTAACCGTTATTCGCGAGACCCGCGCAACGGATTACGCCAAATAGCAAGCAAAAGCAGTATCCTCTCAGAGGATACTGCTTTTTTGTGTGGCTGATTGTCAATAAGGACGACTGAGTTGTTAAAAATCAACTGTGCTTCATCAGTCCCATAAATGATCGCGCCTTTTTTATTCGTCGGCAACAGAACAACGAGCAAGTAAAAGGATGAATCGTTAGCGACAGAGGCGAAAAGAGGGAGGATCGATCCCAGCATCATCGAGTGGGGGGCTATTGAAAGACAAAACAGACCCAGACTTCTTGGTGAAGTCTAGGTCTGTTTCATCTTTTTCACGTCTATACGTCCATCAAATCTTGCGCCGACGGGCGAAGTCCACAAAGCGGAATTTATCCAGTCGGTGGATCGATTCGGTATATTCAAAACAGCGCGTGTCTTCTAGGTACACGAGGCTGCGAACCGTAACGACATGCTGATCTTCAGGACGCAGATCCATTAGATCCCGCAATTCTTTGTTGACGGGGTCAACAGTGATTTCTTTTTGTGCATAAGCGATCTCAAGGCCAAGATCATTTTCAAAGTAATCAAAAATCGATACTTTCGCTCGGTTTTCTGGCAACTCTTCGATGATAGAAGCATCAAGGTAGTCTTTGTCCAAAATCACCACTTCTCCATCGATTCTCCGCTGACGGATCAGTTTCCATGCCTCAGAAGCGACAGGCCAACCAGTGGTCTCGTGCAGCTTTGGCGACACGGCGATCTTACGGATCTCGACAACCTTTGTTTCACTAGGAATACGTTGGGTATCTTGCAGCTCACGAAAACTCGTCAAGCCGGAAATCGGGAAATCAAAGCGATTCAAGTCTAAAACGATCGAACCTTTCCCTTGTTTCTTTTGGATATAACCAGCATCCCGCAATAAATTCAATGCCTTACGGACAGTCTCGCGGGAGACACCATAAGTTTTGATCAATTGGTTTTCGCTAGGCAGCAAAGAATGCGGAGGGTATTCGTTTGCTAGAATTTTTTGTTCTAAATCTAAAAATATCTCTTTGAACTTGTTCATCGGATTGCCCCCTCTTTGGCTATTATAGCGAGGCCAATTTGGAAATGCAATCGGCTATTTCGCCAAAAGCTCGTCAATGTTTAGGTCCGTCAATTTTTCAACGATCACATCTGCACCGTGTAGTTCTTCTCCTGAATAAACGCCTACCGCATACATACCAGCAGCTTTGATGCCGTCGATCCCTGCTTGAGCATCTTCAAAGCCAACTGCTTCTGCCGGTTCAATGCCTAGTGCCAGCGCTGCTTGGATAAAGATTTCTGGATCTGGTTTGCCTTTTTTCAAGGTTGCTGGGTCAACGATCGTATCAAAGTCTTGCATGACACCTAGTTTGTCTAAAATAAACGGCGCATTCTTGGACGCCGAAGCGATGGCACAAGGAATATTTTTTGCTTTGGCTTCATCAAGGAACGTCTTTACCCCCGGCAATAGATCATCAGGAGTCAAGCTTTGTAATAATTGTACATAGTGGGTATTTTTCTTCGTCGCTAAGGCTTCTTTTTCGACTTCTGTGTAGGCATCATTTTTATTGCCTAGTGTTAAGATTCGCTCTAAAGAGTCCATGCGGCTAATGCCTTTTAACTGCTCGTTGAATTTCAAATCGATCTCGATCCCGATCTCCGCAGCTAATTCTTTCCATGCAATGTAGTGGTATTTAGCTGTATCTGTGATAACGCCGTCTAAATCAAAAACAAAACCTTTTTTCATGTGTAACACTCCTTTTAGTAAGTAATCATTGCTTCTTTGTTTGCTTCTAACGAAACTTGTTGCCCATTCACTAAGATCGTGACTGGCTGATCAGCAGTGATCGTCAATGTTTCATGTGTAACATTCATTGCAAAGTGGGTGCCGCGAACTTCTAGCTGGAAGGCTAAGCTGTCCCAGGCTTTTGGCAAGTTCGGTGTGATCTGCAACTGCTCTTCTCGAATATCGATCCCAGCAAAAGTGGTTAACGGAATAAACAACGTAGCGGCCATGACACCGGCGTGAATGCCTTCTGCCGTAGTACCGCCTTGGATATCACGGTAATCAGAAGAGAGGGCTTCTTGGTATAACGACCAAGCCAATTCCTGATCATCCACCATTGCCGCTAACTGAGCATGAACGATCCGCGACAAAGTCGAGCCGTGGGAGGTGCGAGCCAAATAATAATGGAGATTTTTTTCAATATAGTCTGTTGGCAGTTGGTAAGAAAGATCCGCCAAAATTTGATTGACTTGCTCTTTTGAGAAATTGTAGAAAATCATCAGACTATCGGCTTGTTTCGCGACTTTGTAGCTGTCAGCACTCTTACCTTCAGCGTTCAAGATGCGGTCCATCCGATAGATGTTGCCATATTTTTCTTTGTAATGGGCCCAATCCAGATCTTCCAACTGGAAGTACCCTTCAAACTGTGCGATGATACCTTCTTGATCGATCTCTAAGCCTAATTTGGTACGAATATCTGCCATAGCAGCAATATCCGCTGGGGTTAAAGCCGTTTTCTCCAATACTGCTTGGAAGCTCTCTGCTGATAGTTGTTGTTGGAGGTTCTCGATCTCTTCAAACAACCATACTACCATCATATTGGTATAGGCGTTGTTTTTCAAGCCACCTTGTTCACTATTTGGGTAGCTTTCATGAAATTCATCTGGTCCCATGACTTTATCGATAAAGTAACGTTGAGTAGCATCATCCCAGGTGGCAGCACTTTGCCAGAAATGGGCGACTTCTAACATCAATTCTAACCCATATTGTTCCATGAAGACCCGATCTTGCGTGTTGTGCCAGTATTGCCAAATGTTATAAGCGATCGCTAAGGAGACGTGGCGCTGCAAGCGACTGTGGTCTTCTTTCCATTCGCCGCTGATAGGGTTCAAATGCAGTTCTTGGGATTGCTCACTGCCATCCAATCCGGATTGCCATGGGAACATGGCGCCTTGGTAGCCGGCTTTTTGGGCGTCTTTTTTGGCAGCAGCTAAGCGGCGGTAGCGATACAGCAAAATTTCTTTGGCGGTGTCAGGAAAATGTAGAATGTAAAACGGTAAGATAAACAGTTCATCCCAGAAAATATGACCGCGATAGGCTTCACCATGTAGGCCACGGGCAGTGATACTGGCATCTAGGGACTCCTGATAAGCATTCGGTGCTGCGGAGACCAGCAGATGATACGTATGCAGATTCAGCATTTTTTGTGACATCAAGTCACCAGTGACTTCGATGGCCGCTTTCGCCCATAATTCAGCCCAGGCTTGTTTTGAGGCGGTATACATCGTCGCAAAATCAGGTAATGCTAAGGAAGAAAATGTAAATGCCGGTTGCGGCTCTTCTTGGCGATAAGCGGCAACAGTGACTGATTTTTCGACCCGATAAGTTTGGCCTTCCGTCACCTCAAGGGCTACTTGCTGACGGACGAGCTGGTCGTTTGTTTCAGCGTGCAGCTCAGCCAATGGCAGGTCCTGTGAAAACAGTTCAGAGGATTGGACAACGGTAATCTGTGATTGGTTAGTGGTGACCACTAAATGCGCTTTGTTTTGTTCAGCTGCTGCCTCTTTCACGGTCAAATGCTGGTTGGTTAAGCTACGGTAACGAGCGACGTTATAGTTATAAACCGATCCGTCGGCTTCACTGACGAAGGTAACGGTGCCAGAAAAGTTCAGTGGGGTAAACTGATAGACCAAGCTGTATTGGTGAACATCTTGCATATTGGCGATTTTCTTCGTTTCGATTCGCAGACGCTTTTGTTTTTTGGTTTCAATTTCTGCCACTGATTGGAACAAGCCGGTCTTCAGATCCAATGTCCGTTTAAAGGAAAGGAGCTGATTGTTGGCGATGTCGATCACTTCATCATCGATCTTCACGTACATTTTTTGCAGATTCGGTGCATTGACGAAGTCTTCATTGCTGATGGTATGACCCGAAACATCCGATTCTACCGTATTGTAAAGACTTGCTAAATACAGCCCTGGATAGTTCGCTTCACAAATGGTCATCTCAGGCGTTGTACCTCGCAGCCCTAGATAGCCGTTGCCGACGGTTAAAAGTGACTCCACCGAGTATTCATCTTTACCAGGGGTGTAGCCATAGTATTCGAGGCTCCAAGGAATTTCAGCACTTTTTTCTTCATACTGTTCTTTCGTGGTGCAAACAAAGGGACGATTCAATTTTTCTGTCAACCATTGGTCCAGTGAAAAAGTCCCTTCTTCATTCGTAAACACCAGCGATTCAGAGACGATCCCGCCACCTTCCATTTGCTGCAGCTGCGCGGTCAGTGCGGCAACTCGTTCACTGTCTGTCCCAGAAAACGGATAGGTCGTACCGGTTTGATCCGTTAATAGCCATTCTTCCTTAGACAATATAATCGTATTCACAGTAGTTGTCCTCCTTTAAACTTGTCTATACATGCAAGATGATTATAACGTAAGTTGTAAGCTATTTCAATTTATCTCACCTGTTTTTTTATTCTTTTTTGTCAAATAAACAGTAAATAAAGTTATTGGCAATATTATTTTATATTAATCAAATATTTTGAAAAACGTTTATTTATCAAGGTTTTAATACGGTTCCTTTTTTAATTACTTGTATTGTTTGTAGAAAAAGTGAAAAAATTGGTTTGAAACGCTTGCAATATCAAAACTATCAAGTTATGATTAGTGCGTAATTAAAACATATATATACAAGTGGATATGAAAGGGGTTTATTAATTATGGGAAAGTATCGTGATGATGCTGAGAAGCTGCTGGAATATGTTGGCGGCAAAGAAAATATCGCCGCAGTAACACATTGCGCGACACGGATGCGTTTTGTTTTGAACGATCAGTCAAAAGCAAACGAAAAGGCAATTGAAGAAATTCCAAGTGTCAAAGGGATGTTTACCAATGCGGGACAATTCCAAGTCATTATCGGCAATGATGTCTCAACGTTTTACAATGACTTCAGTGCAGTCTCAGGAATTGAAGGGGTTTCAAAGGATGAAGGAAAAGCGATAGCGAAGAAAAATCAAAATCCGTTCCAACGGGCGATCGCTGTTTTGGCCGAGATCTTCACACCGATTATTCCAGCAATTATTGTAGGGGGACTTATTTTAGGGTTCCGAAATGTATTAGGTGAAATTGATTTTGGTAATGGAACGATCGTTTCAAATTCTGTTTTTTGGAATGGCGTCAACGATTTCTTATGGTTGCCGGGAGAAGCGATTTTCCACTTCCTACCAGTGGGAATCACTTGGAGTATCACGCGTAAGATGGGAACGACACAAATCTTAGGAATCATTTTAGGGATCACATTGGTTTCTCCTCAGCTACTGAATGCCTATGCGGTTGCAACAACGGCACCTGGCGATATTCCATTCTGGGATTTCGGGTTTGCCCAAATCGATAAGATCGGTTACCAAGCGCAAGTCATTCCTGCCATGTTAGCCGGATTTATGTTGGCGTATCTGGAGATCTTCTTTAGAAAATATATTCCAGAAGCTGTGTCAATGATTTTTGTGCCGCTATTCTCACTGTTGCCAACGATTTTTGCAGCCCATGTGATTTTAGGGCCAATCGGTTGGTGGTTAGGGGATATTATTTCAAACTTTGTAAATACAGGATTGACTTCTTCTGTTAGCTGGTTATTCAGTCTTCTCTTTGGAGCCTTTTATGCACCATTAGTAATCACCGGCTTGCATCATATGACTAATGCGATCGATATGCAGTTGATTTCTTCTTTCGGTACGACCAATCTATGGCCGATGATCGCTCTATCAAACATCGCGCAAGGTTCAGCTGTTTTAGCTGTAATCTTCTTGCATCGCGGGAACGAAAAAGAAGAGCAAGTTTCTATTCCAGCAACGATCTCTTGTTACTTAGGGGTTACAGAACCTGCTATGTTCGGGATCAACTTGAAATATGTCTATCCATTTGTTGCTGCAATGGTGGGTTCAGGTCTAGCGGGGATGTTCAATAACTTGATGGGCGTACGTGCCAATGCCATTGGTGTGGGTGGTCTGCCAGGAATTTTAGCGATCAACGGAACAGAAGGTGGCGGTTGGTTAGCCTTTGGTATCGCGATGCTGATTGCGATCGTGGTTCCTTTCATCTTGACGATTGTATTCCGCCGTCAAGGGATCTTTAATAAGATCGATCCAGCAACGCCAGCAACGGACGCTGGGTACGCATCTGGGTTAGCAACAGCTGGTGCTGGAGCTAATGGAGCTGCTGCATCGGTTGAACCAATGACTTCAACTGGAACTACTGCAACTGCGACAGAAGAAACCCTTTATGCCCCAGCTGATGGGAAAGTAGTTGCCATCACTGAAGTTTCTGATCCTGTCTTTTCTCAAAAAATGATGGGTGACGGCTTTGCTGTTCAGCCAACGAACGGAACGGTTTATGCTCCTGTTGCAGGTACGATCTCTAGCATTTTTGAAACAAAGCATGCAATCGGGATTTTAACGCCTGGTGGCGCGGAAGTTCTTGTTCATATGGGCTTAGATACTGTGGAATTAAAAGGTGCGCCATTTGAGGTCCTTGTTTCTGAAGGTGATACGGTCACACCAGAAACGAAGCTTGCAGTGATGGATCTAGATGCCGTTACCGCAGCTGGCAAACAGACCGATGTCTTGACGGTCATCACGAATGCCGAAAAAGTGCGTCAGCTTTCATTGACGACTACAGGCACAGTGACAGCCAAAACAGCGGTTGGTTCCGCTGAATTAAACTAAAAAAATAATCCGTTTCCGAGAGCGCCCTTTGACTAAGAAGGGGGATCGGAAGCGGATTTTTTTATGGCCGCCCTCAAGGGAGAGCGGCTTTTTTCTTGGTTTTCAATGGATAAAGCCGCAGTTAGCTGACGGCTTTTTTGTCGGTGCTTTTGCGGAAGTAGTTGATCGTTAATAGGAAAGTCAGTAAGACTAAGGCCCACAAAAAGAATAAGGCGATTTGAGAGCCGATGACCGTCCCTTGGGTGTAATCGGTCGCCGCATTTTGTGCCAAATTGATAATGGTCGCCACCACAGCCGTCGCCACTGCACCAGAAAATTGCTGCAGCGTATTAAAGATCGCATTACCGTCCGCGTACATCGCAGGAGTCAGCTTGTTTAAGCCGGTGGTCATCATATTGCTGTAGGCTAAGCCGATCCCGATCATGTAAAAGACATGTCCAGCAACTAGGCTCCAAATGAAAGGCGAACGCAAAACGAGGGCTAAGGCAAGCCAACCGATGGCAATCAATGTCAAACCAGACAGGATCGGTTTTTTCGGTCCAACTTTATCCAGCAACCGACCAGAGATCGGCGCAAGGATCGCACCGATCGCCGCCCCAGGAAGCATAACTAATCCTGCAGTAAAAGCATCTTTTCCCAAGACGAGTTGGACAAAGTTCGGCAAGACAAAGGAAATGCCCAGTAAAAGGAATTGACAAACAAGAAAGCCAAACAGAAACAAACTAAAGCTGCGGTTTTTCAAAACAGCCAAACGAATCAATGGGTTCGAGCCTTTTGAGCGTTGATAAAACAAGCCAGCACCAATGAAACCGAAAAGCAGCGGCAGTAGACTCGCTAAGGTGCCTACTTGATTCAAGAACAATAAGAAGCCGCTGAACATCAAGACGATTCCTAATACACTCAGTAAATCAAGGGAAGTGTCTTTTTCCCCAGCCGTCTTAGGGATCGAGTAAAGGCCGAGCACTAGGGAGATCAGTAAGACTGGGATCAAGAAAAGAAAGATCGCATTCCAAGACCAATGGGCGGTCAATAAGCCCCCATATGTCGGTCCGATCGCTGGAGCGATGGAAGTGGTCAAATTCCCTAAGCCGATTGCCGCTCCCCGTTTTTCAAAGGGGGAGTAAGTCAAAATGATGTGGAACATCAAAGGCAGTGCGATCCCTGTGCTGGCACCTTGGAAAAAGCGGCCAATCAGCAAAATGGCAAACGTCGGCGATAAAAAGTCGATCACCAAGCCAACAAGGAAGAAGGCGTTGGCAGCTAGAAACAAGGTTCTCAATGAGAAGCGTTTCAAAAGGTAGGTCGATATTGGGACAATGATGGAGATGACCAGTAAGTAGATGGTCGTCACCCATTGCACATCGGATGTTGAAAGCGTAAATTGATCGATCAATGTCGGAAACGTTACATTCATAGCTGTTTCAATCAGCACGCCTGCAAATGACATCAATCCGGTTGCGAGGATCGCCCCCACGAGTTTTTTGTTGTTTTCCATATTCTCACCTCTAAAAATTCGCAAAAAAAGAGACCGTTTCTATTCTCATAGAAACCGCCTCTCTCTCGACAAGCGAACCCGCTTGTTATCTGTACGATTTAATCTATCGCTATTCTACTGACTTCATAAGAAAGTGTCAAGAGAAGTGGATAAAAAAATAGCAAAAAACTTTTTTGAAAGTTTTCAAACTTTTACTTACACGAAAAATTTTCTTCTGCTAGAATAGTCGAGTACGAAAAAGAGAAAGGAAGTTGTTACATGCCCATCAACAAAAAAGAAAGTTTGATCTATACGATACTTATGTGTATTTTCATGGTGTATTTTATGAGTGTTTATAACCTCATGTTTCAAGTCGGTGTTTCTGCATTGGCATTCCAATTGGCGTGGAATGAATTGCCATTAGCCCTTTGTGTCGCCTTTATTTTGGATTGGTTCATTGTTTCTGGTCCGGCAAAAGGTTTGGCGTTTCGATTTTTGGACCATCAATCAGCTACTTGGAAAAAAATCGGTTTGATTTCTTCATTGATGATCGCCGGCATGGTGATCTGTATGTCACTTTTTGGTGCGTTGATGCACCCAAACCCTGATCACTCGGTGTTCGTCAATTGGCTAAGCAACATTGGGAAAAATGTGATCGTCGCATTGCCATTGCAATTGTTTATTGCAGGCCCAATCGTTCGCCGGGTGTTTCGCGCCTTGTTTCCTATTGGCACTGTGCAAGAACAGCCAGCACTAGGGGAATAATCGATCATTAGAAAAAACGTGCTGCAGACAGGCTCTGCCAAGGTTAGCTAAAATAGCTGGCTTGGCGATAACTGGACTTGCGGCACGTTTTTTTGCTTTTATAGACAGCAAAAAAACCCATAGGATGGTATGGGTTTTTCTGGTTACCCTATGAAATAGGATACAGGATGTACCTATATAGTAATATGGTGAGATCAAAAAGGAAAGTTCAATTTTTTCATCAAAACATGAAATTGTTGAAAATCGATTGTTTTTATGACGAAAAAATCAACTTATAATTATTTTCCGTCTGTTAGTCCGTATAGAAACCAACGAGTTGATACCAGCGGCGATGCTCAATATGGTACGCATCAGGTGAGTACCCTGACATTGAAAAACCGATAAAGGTGATGACCAGTCCGATAATAATAAACAACAGACTGAGAAAAACGAAAAAGCGCTTATTGATTTTGATCATAGGACTGCCTTCTTTCGATAGTTTTGAACAAATGATTTCGGCCAAACGACAAGGGAGTGGGTAAGGCGTGAAAAAGGTCGGCTCATACTAAAAGTGGCGATCAGGCAAAGCAGCCCTAAACCAAATAAGAAAATCCCCACACCTAACTGACTTAAAAAGAGATAGAAACCATCCGCCATCAGCATGGGACTTAAGACAACGCTGGCGATCCCACCAATAAACGTAGTGACACCAATCATGCCAGTTGTGAAAGGCACACACCAGATGATTATTAAAAAGCTTAGGATCAGCAATGCGGCACTTAACAATAAGCTGCCCCACAATGGGAAGCCTAGCAATAAGATCAAAAGCAAAAAGGGATGAAAGCGGCGAGGAATCTCTACTACGACCTCTTCCGTTTCGGTGACTGCTTGGATCAGTTCTTTTGGGGAGCCAAGGCGTGCCACGGCTTCTTCTTCGGTGTATCCTTCTTCCATCAAATCTTCGATCATCTCGTCATAATAGTTGATCAGCTGATGAATCTCGCTAGGTCTGACTTTTTCAGATAATTCTGCAGCCAATGCCTTGATAAAATCAACTCTGTTCATCTAATGTTCCTCCTTTAATAAATCGCTGGATCAATGTCAATTGGGGCCAGTCGTTGGTTAAAAAATCGTCGATCCGCTGTTTGCCAAGTTTGGTCAAGCGGTAGTATTTTCGGGTCCGCCCTTGATGGCTTTTATTATAAGTCTCAACCGCTCGGCTGGCCTCTAAGCGCTTCAAGATAGGATAGAGCGTTGATTCTGAGATTGGCAGTAAAGGAGATATGTTTTTGACTAATTCATAGCCATAAGAGTCACCATGCTGCAAATAGGCCAAAACACAAATTTCCAATAATCCTTTTTTTAATTGGGCATCCAAAGGCTCTCCTCCTGTTCATACTCATACTATACATTACATAGTATTATTCCACAAGCAGCACCAGTCAAAATCAGCCTTAAGTCTGAGCACCATAAGACAACAAGAGCTTCTTTGACAAAATGGTCAAAAATAAAAAATAAAATTAAGAAAATCGGCAGAAAGTATAGGTTAACGTGCTCTTTTTTGTTAAAGTAGAAGTATAAAGATTACTTTCAGTAAGAAAATGGGCGTTGGTTGTGTTTCTAAAAGCTGCAAGTAGTCAAAATGAATGAGACGAACGTCAGCAAGAATTGGTGACGTCCAGAAAGGAAGGGGTATTATGAGAAAAGCAACGATTACGAAAAAATATTTGATCAATTGCTTAAAAAAATATCTGGTGGAGTATCTTTATCGACCACTCACTGTCCGCGACATTGCTAATTACGCACGAACATCGACTCAACCGATCTATTTGAATTTTTCAAACATGCAAAATTATAAACAGGCGATGGTCGATGATGTGTTTCGCGATATTCATGAAGCAAAAAAAGAGTCAGTGGCGACTTTAGATCCTTTATACAGTTTTTGGCATGACTATTACGTGTTCGCCAGTCGCAATCGGGCCCTCTTTTTTGCATTATTTTTAAATGATATTGGTTGTGGTCCTTACATAAAAGAGCGTTCTTTTGCATATTTTCAAGAAGCAATTGCTGAATCAGCTGTTTTTCAATGTGCGCAAGAAAACGATCTGAGGAAATACCATGAAGAAGCCTTGATTTTTTTTAGTGGGTTGGTATTGCTGTTTATTCGTGAAGGAAATACTCAAGATAACGCTGATTTTTTGAAAGAGACACAAAATTATTGGCAGCGAGTCCTTCATGAACCAGTTGGTTTTTATCAAGATGATCTACCTAAAACATTACTTGAATCAGGTCTAGCTGTAAGTGATCAATAGATAGCGTGAAAGAGAGGAAAAGATTTCTGAATATTGTGACAGCTATCGTTGCCATTATTGATTTCCTATTTTTCAAAAATCCCCATCGGAGCAGTGATCTTAAAGATTAGAAGCAATAGCTACTCTTTAAGAGCCGTTCAACGAGTGGGGGTTTTTCTTTTGATAAAAATAGGCGGGAGTCGTTCAGCAAAATAAGAAAAGGTCTTGTCTGTAGTGTTAAGGCTTATTTTTTAGGCCGAAGAAGAGGCGGCTTATTGTTGGCAATTTTCAAGAAATATGAGAAGGTAGAAATAGCAGAAAAGTAACTGGGTTTTATAGTTAGCAACGTTGAATGGAGGAATTTTGATGGGACAAAACACGCAGTATGGAGAAAAAAAGATTGCGATCGATCGCAGGATCGGTTTTTTAGAAGAACATACGTATCACGGGAATGATCTTGGTGTGACTTTTCAAGGACAGCAAACCACGTTCAAATGCTGGTCACCAGAGGCAGAGGCCGTTTCAGTATTGCTTTATCAAAGCGGTGTCGCTGGGTCTGACGATCGTCTGCTGACACTGCCAATGGTTCAAGAAGACAACTGTTGGCAAATCACGACGGAAGAAAACGTCAAGGAGCTGTTTTATACCTTTGAGTTTCAACGAGATGGGCAGAAAATCGAAGCGGTGGATCTTTATGCCAAGGCAGTAGGGATCAACGGAAACCGCGGTGCGATCATTGATTTAAAGGAAACAGATCCTGAAGGTTGGCAGGAAAGTCACGGCGTCGGTCAGCAGTCGATCACAGATGCCTATATTTGGGAATTACATGTCGAAGATTTCAGTGGTGCCGAAAACAGCGGGATTTCACCAGAAAATCGCGGGAAATATTTAGCCTTTACTGAAAAAAAGACCCATCTGATAGGGGATGAAAGTCAACCAACTGGTATGGCTTATTTAAAAGAGCTGGGGATCAATTATGTTCATCTACTGCCGATCTTCGATTTTGACAATGATGAAACTTCGTCTGCCTACAACTGGGGCTATGATCCGAAAAATTACAATGTCCCTGAAGGACGATACGCTTCTGATCCTAGTGATCCCAAGACACGGATTCGTGAATGCAAGCAAATGATCCAATCGCTGCACGAAGAAGCCATCGGCGTTGTGATGGATGTGGTCTTTAATCACACTGCGATCACAGAAGAATCATGGTTTAATTTGACGGTGCCTGATTATTACTACCGCCAAGATGATGCGGGGAATTTTGCGGACGGTTCTGCTTGCGGCAATGAAGTGGCTTCTGAACGGAAAATGATGCGCAAATTTATCATTGATTCAGTTTTATATTGGGCGCAAGAATACAAAATCGACGGCTTTCGTTTTGATTTGATGGGCTTGATCGATGTGGAAACCATGAACCAGTTGCGGCAACGCCTAGATGATGCTGGCTTCAGCCATGTGATTTTATACGGCGAGCCATGGGATGCCGGCAGCAATCAAATCATTCAGCCGAATATCCCAGCCAATAAAAGCAATGTTTGGGCACTGTCAGAAGGCGTTGCGGTTTTTAGCAATGATTTAAGAGACAGTATCAAAGGCGATGTCTTTGAAGAAACAGACGGCGCGTTTATTCAAGGAATGAATGGTCAACCGCAAGTCAAGCAAACCTTTTATGCGGCAAATTTAGCAACGGCGATTCAAGGAAATACGAAAGTTGCTGGGCAAGAAGGCGCCGAGCGCTGGGCAAAATCGCCCCGCCAAGTGATCGCCTATGCGTCAGTCCATGATAATTTGACTCTATGGGACAAACTGGTGGCAACCATGCAGGCTTCAGCGAAGGAAAGAAATTATGAGTTTGATCCTGAGCTTTTAGCCCGCAACAAACTAGCAGCAGCCATTTTGTTTACCAGCCAAGGAGCAGTGCTGACCCAAGCAGGGGAAGAATTTGGCCGTACCAAAGAAGGCGATGAAAATTCCTTCCGTTCGCCACTGGCAGTCAATCAGCTGGATTGGTCACGTGCCAAAACCTTCAAAGAGTTGCGCGAGCTTTATCGGGGCTTGTGGGCATTGCGGCAGTCCTATGCACCATTGAGAGATGCCACGACCCAAACGGCTGAAAGCATGGTCTTTTATGAGACAAAGGATGAAAATCGCTTGGCGTATCAAGTACCCAATCGTGACAAACAGCATCCATGGCGTTCCTTGTTCGTTTTACTCAACAGCACGGAAGAAAGCTGGTCCTTTGACTTACCGACGACAACAGAAAATGCTTCTTGGCACATCATTGCTGACCCCAAAGGAGCTGGGATCGCTTCTCGCGGCGTAGCAGCGTCAGGGATAACCCTCGACCCATTGTCCTTCTGCATTTTGGCGGAACAAAGTAACTAATCAAAGTAGAAGCTAAAACAAACTAAAAATTTTAGTTTGTTTTAGCTTTTTTGGTAGTAAAAAAACAATTCTTTTGCTATACTTTTAACAGAATGAGAAGCAGAAAGCGGTGAGCAAATGAAAGTTGTGATCTCTGATATTGCCCGAAAAGCTGGTGTTTCCAGCGGAACTGTCTCTAATGCGATCAACAATCGTAAGGGGATCAGTGAACAAAAACGGCAAGCGATCTTGAAGATCGCTCGTGAGATGGGGTATTTTGATCAGCGAGAAATTAAAAAAACGGAAAGCCAAAAAATCAAATTTGTCGTAATGAACAAACAAGGAAATGTCGTAGGAGATACGCCTTTCTTTTCTGAATTGATCCGAGGAATCGAAATGGAGTGCAGTACGTTAGGCTATGAACTGGTCATTTCCCATATCACACTGGCACCAGAGGAAGACCCGATCGAAAAGATCCGCCCAGAACTAGTAGATGGTTTGCTATTGTTAGGAACGGAATTGGAAAAACAAGATTTAGCAGTCTTTCGCCATTTGGAAGTACCGTTAGTGATTTTAGATACGGTATTTAATTCGCAGGACTTTGATTTTGTCGCTATCAATAATCGTGACAGCGCCTATGAGATCGTTGAAAAGATGATCGAAAAAGGCCACCGAGACATTGGCATCATCAACTCAACCTTTCAAATCAACAATTTCCGTGAACGCAAGCAAGGGTTTATTCAAGCGATCCAAGAGCATGATCTGATCCATTATGAAGAGACGGAAGCCTTAGTAGAACCTACCCTGGAGGGCTCATACCAAGATATGAAGGTCTATTTGGAATCCCTGCGTGCCGATCAGCGACCGTTACCAAGCGCCTTTTTTGCGGTCAATGACAATATCGCCATCGGTGCCATGAAAGCCATTCGCGAAGTGTTTCCCGATCATCCGTTGACCATCGTTGGGTTCGATGATATTCCTTTGGCGGAATTTTGCAACCCACCGCTGACCACCGTCAAAGTAGATAAAGTGTACCTTGGTCGCCAAGCCGTGCGACGCTTGATTGAGAAAATCACCAGTGAAGATGAAAACCATCTGAAAATGCTGGTCGCCACGACGATCGTCGAACGCGAAAGCATCAAATAAGAAAAAAATAAGAAGAAGGACAAAACGTTTAGCAAGCGTTTTGTCCTTTTTAGTTATTTAACAAAAATATTTATCTAAAACTATTGCAAAATATTTAGCTTGTGCTATATTTAAGGTGTAAAAAGTAAGGGATTACATTTTAAGGAAGTGAATAGATGACACAGATCGGTCTCTTTTGTGCCACTGGGCTCTCCAGCGCACTGCTCGTCAAAGCGCTCAAAGAACAACTAGCGGATGATCAGCATTACCAAGTGAATTCCGCGCCTTTTTCAGAAATATTTATGGTGGGGAATGACTATGATTTTTTGATTTTAGCTCCTCAAACCCGCTTCAATCAAGCGAAAGTCGCCGCAGCCTTTCCTGATAAAAAAATCGTTTTACTGACGGATGAGGAATTTCTGAGCAGAAATGTAGCACGAATCGTCGAAGAAATAAAAATTTAGCTAAATATACTAAAACGAAAAGGGTGGTTTTATGGATAGAGTAACAATCGGGTTCGCCCCGACTAGAAGAAATTTGTTTAGTGCAGAAGCAGCCATTGAGTACGCCAATCTGACACGACAAAAAATGGACGAACTCGCCATTGATTATGTAGATATTTTAGATATCAATGAAGACGGCTTGCTATACGATGATGAAGGGGTTGAAAAAATCGCCGAAAAATTCAAAGCAGCAAAGATCGACGGTCTTTTTCTAGCCAATGAAAACTTTGGTACGGAATATGCCTGTGCTCGTTTAGCCAAAAAACTAGATGTTCCCGTCTTACTATGGGGACCCAAAGACGAGACGCCAGCCGCCGACGGTTCACGTTTGCGGGATACGCAATGCGGTCTTTTTGCTATCGGGAAAGTCTTGCGCCGTTTCAAGGTACCTTTCACCTATGTCAAAAATTCTGATATTGATTCACCAGAATTTGCCCGCGGCTTGCAAGACTTTATCAAAGTCTGCAATGTCGTCAAGACCTTCAAACAAACACGAATCTTGCAAGTAGGCCCACGTCCCTTTGATTTTTGGACCGTGATCTGCAACGAAGGCGAACTATTGGAGCGTTTCAATATTTCGCTATCACCAGTACCGATCCAAGAAGTGGTGCAAGAAATCAAGAAAGTCAAAGAACAGCAGCCAGATAAATTGCAAGCAGTCATTGATTATTTCGAAACCAATACGGAAGTCCAAATTTCGGCGAGAGATTTGGAGATGGTGGCAGCCCTTAAAGTGGCTTTGCAAAACTTATGTGAAAGCTACGGCTGCAATGCAGGAGTCATCCAGTGTTGGACGGCCTTACAAGACGAAATCGGTATTTTACCGTATGCCTCCCTGTCGCTGTTACAAGAAGAAGGCTTGCCTTTTGTCTGTGAGACGGATGTCCATGGGGCGATCTCGGAACTGTTGGTCGAAGCCGCTTCGTTGGGGGAACACCGTGCGATCTTTGCGGATGTCAACTGCCGCCATCCAGAAAATGAGAATGGCGAATTGCTGCAGCACTTAGGAGTTTTTGCTTATTCCACCGCAGAGACCAAACCGATCTTGCCGCAACGACATTTTGTTTTTGACTATCCAGGATCAGTCGCTTTTCGGGCAATCAAAGACGAGTATACGCTGTGTCGCTTTGATGGGGACAACGGCGAGTACTCACTACTGATGGGCACTGGTAAAGGGATCGATGGACCATACAATCAAGGGACCTATCTCTATCTGGAATTTGCGAATTTGAATCGCTTGGAATTCAAACTTGTTGAGGGCCCTTATATTCATCACGTTGCGGCGGTCAGAAAAAATGTGGTGCCGATTTTGTACGAAGCGTGCAAATACATCGGCGTGCAGCCAGATTTTTATGATCCAATCGAAGAAGACGTCAAAGCATACTTGAGAGGGGATCAATCATGGAAATAAACGAGCTGGAGATGAAGGCTTTAACGATTCGAAAATCCGTGTTAGAGCTGATCTATCAAGCAAAAACGGGTCATACTGGTTCGGATCTTTCTTGTACCGATATTTTAGTGGCCTTGTATTATCGGATAATGAATGTCGATGCGAAAGACCCCCAAAAGCAAGATCGTGACCAGTATATCCAAAGTAAAGGACATGCGGCAGAAGTACTATGGGCCGTTTTAGCGGACAAAGGTTTTTTGCCAAAAGAAGAATTAGCCACCTTTTCGCAATTTGGTTCACGACTGATCGGTCATCCAAACAATAAAGTAGCTGGTGTTGAGATGAATACTGGTTCGCTAGGCCACGGCTTACCCGTCGCAGTAGGGATCGCCTTGGCAGGCAAACTGGATCACCGCACGTATCAAACCTATACATTGTTGGGAGATGGCGAATTAGCAGAAGGCTCGGTATGGGAAGGAGCCATGGCGGCTGCCAACTACCAGCTGGACAATTTGACCGCCATCATTGATCGCAACGGCTTGCAGATCACGGGAGCCTCGGAAGATGTGATGGCAGTGGAGCCGCTAGATGAAAAATGGCGTGCCTTTGGTTGGGATGTGCATATCGTTGATGGCAATGATATGGCTGCCTTGGTGGCTGCATTAGAAAAACCGCATCAGCCCAATCAACCGAAGCTGATCATTGCCAAAACCATCAAAGGCAAAGGCTATTCTGCAGCCGAAAATCAAGCGCAATGGCATCATAAAGTGCCAACGGCAGAAGAGCTTGCACAAGCCATTGCCGAACTTGATCAGCAAATGGAGGTTTTGACTCATGGGAAAAAATAATATTGCCAATCGCCAAGCGATGTGCGATGTATTGATTGAAGAAGGAAAAAAGAATCCTGCGATCACGGTGTTGACCAGTGATTCTCGTGGTTCCGCTTCGTTAGCACCTTTTGCCAAGGAATTACCGACCCAATTGGTGGAAGTAGGGATCGCAGAGCAAAACATCGTCAGTATTGCGGCTGGCTTAGCCCATATGGGCAAACGCCCTTTCGTTGCCTCTCCAGCTTGTTTTCTCAGCATGCGCAGTATCGAGCAGATCAAAGTCGATGTCGCGTATTCGAATAAAAATGTCAAACTCGTAGGTATCAGCGGCGGTGTCAGTTATGGGGCATTAGGCATGAGTCATCATTCCTTGCAAGACATCGCAGTGGCACGAGCGATCCCTAATTTGCAAGTGCTGTTGCCAGCAGATCGCTTTGAAACGATCCAAATGTTTAAAGCCTTAGCGGCATCAAATGAACCAGCCTATATCCGTCTCGGTCGCAATCCTGTTGAAGATTGTTATGATTCTGCAGATTATCCTTTTGAGATCGGCAAAGCCATTGAGTTGAGAAGCGGCCAAGATGTCGCATTGATCGCCACCGGCGAAACCGTGCGCCAAGCGTTGGATGCTGCTGAGCTATTGGAAAAACAAGGCATCACTGCTACCGTTTTAAATGTTCATTCCTTGAAGCCCTTTGATTCAGAAACGGTCAAAAGAGTGGCGAAAGAAACAGGCACCGTGATTACTGTGGAAGAACACAGCCAATACAACGGCTTAGGAGCTGCCGTGGCGGAAACACTGACAGAAGAAACGGACATTCGACAAAAAATCATTGCTTTTCCGGATGAAGCCTTGATTACTGGTTCTTCGTCAGAACTGTTTGCCCATTATGGCTTAGACGGTGCCTCCATAGCGAAAACAGCGGTTGCGTTTCTAGGAGCTTAAGATGGACAAGACCTATCAGCTTGTTTTAGATCAGAGTACATCCGGTACCAAGCTCTTACTGTTTCAAGAAGGGAAAATCCTGAAGCGTTACGATAAAAAACATCGCCAAATTTATCCAAAAGTCGGGTGGGTCGAACATGATCCCCTCGAGATTTGGCAAAATGTCCAAGAATTGCTGGCACAAGTGTTTCAAGACCAAGCGATCACTGCAGATCAAATCGTTTCCTTGTCATTGACCAATCAGCGAGAAACGATCGTTGCTTGGGATCGATTGACTGGCAATCCCCTGTACAATGCGATCGTGTGGCAATGCAACCGCAGCGCCGCGATTTGTGAAGAATTGACGGCACAAGGCTGGGAAAGGACGATCAATCAAAAGACCGGTTTGCGCTTAGACCCGTATTTTTCTGGCACCAAAGTGAAATGGTTGGCCCAAGAATTATCGGCCATCAAGGAAAAGTCGGGGACTGGCGAATTGGCGATCGGTACGATGGACAGTTGGCTCCTGTGGAATTTAACGCAAGGGACAGTATTTGCGACAGAAGCCAGCAACGCTTGCCGAACATTGTTTTACAATATTGAAGAGGGCCGTTGGGATGCAGAGCTCGTCAAACTTTTTGGCATCCATTTAGCAGACTTGCCAGCGATCCAACCTGCTGATACGGTTTTCGGTAACTATCACGGAATCCCTATCAAAGGAATCTTAGCCGATTCACAAGCGGCATTATTCGGGGAAGGTTGTCAAAGCCTTGGGGATGTAAAAATCACGATGGGCACCGGTTGTTCGATCATGATGCAAGTGCAGCAGGAGCAGACGTTGCGGGATCGCCGCATTTTGACGACGGTCGGCTGGCAAACTAGCCAGGAAACAGCGTTTGCGCTAGAAGGCATCATCCGTTCCTGTGGTGACGCCATCAACTGGTTCAGTGAGCAAGTGGCTCCGCTGCCAGATGTAGCTGAGATCTGTCAAGAAGTGCTGACCAGTGACAGTCAAGAAGACATCTATTTTATCCCAGCATTGCAAGGAATGGGTGCCCCATTTTGGGATAATACGATGACCGCCAGCTTTGTCGGCATGAAACGCACGACGACGACTCATGAGCTGTTGAAAGCCGTTTTAGAAAGCATCATTTTTCAAATCAAAGCAGTGATCGATGTGATGGAAGAAGTCGCTGAACGACTGATCAATCAGGTAATGATCGATGGCGGTGTTTCGAAAAACCGCGCCTTGATGAGCTTATTAGCGACTTTGATCAATAAACCCGTCATCGTCAGCGAAGTCGAAGAATTTTCAGCCATCGGCACGATGCTTGTTGCCAATCCAACCATGAATGAACCAGCTATTCAGCAAACCACGATCGTTCCGCAAGCCGAACAGGCCGTGATCCGTTTGAAATATGAAAAATGGAAACGGTTCATTGAGAAGGCAGCTGCTTTTAGTGAAGGATAGAGGAAAATCATAGGAACAGGATGCCTCGTTTTGCTTTTTCGAGATGAACAGGATGGCTGAATTTTTAATAAAGCAAGACGCTATTTTTGTAAGAAAAGGAGATGATAACAATGAATAATAAAGCCAGAACAATTATAACGACCGATGGTGAAGTCGATGATATGAATTCATTTTTACGCTATTTACTTTATAGCGACTGTTTTGATACCGAGGGGATTGTCTTGACAAGTTCAGTTTATCATTATGCTGGGGATCCAGCTAAAGGCATTGAACCGTATCGTTGGACAGGATCTGAGTGGATTAATGACTTCATCGATCTTTATGCTCAGGTATATCCAAACTTGAAAATACACGCTGAGGACTATCCTTCTCCCGAATACTTGAAAAGTATTTACTATATTGGCAACATTGATTCTCCGGGAGAAATGACCAAAGAAACCAAGGGGTCCAAATTTCTTGAGGACTACTTGATCAATGATACTGATCCACGAAAACTATACATTCAAACATGGGGGGGAACGAACACAACGGCAAGGGCGTTGAAATCGATTGAGGAAAAGTATGCCCATCAGCCAAATTGGCCGGCAATCAAAGAACGAATTGAAAAGAAGGTGATTATTTATATCATTCTTGACCAAGATGTCACTTATAGCGAATATATCGAGAAAAATTGGTCGATTGAAGTGATCAACGATCGTTTCAATTTCTGGTATTTTGCCTATGCCTGGAAAATGGTTGAGTCTCAGCTAGCTACACGATTACAGCCCAAATGGCAGTTAAGTCTAAGAGACAATTACGGCCCCTTATTAAAAAAATATGCATTGATTGGTGATGGCAATGTTTTAGAAGGCGAACTTGAAGAAGAACAGCGAGGGATTGATCAATATTTAGAGAAAAATCCTGACTATGCGCGCTTTGATTTTATCTCAGAAGGAGATTCCCCTTCTTACTTCTATTTCTTAAACAATGGGCTACGAAATAGTGATGATCCCAGCTATGGCGGTTGGGGCGGCCGTTTTGAAAAAGTGGCTGGTGCCCGCAAGTACATCAATAGTGCAATGGACTATAATCCTTATAACCAAAGGTATGAAGCACAATATACCTTAACGAGATGGTTCGATGACATTCAAGATGATTTTAAAGGTCGGGCAGCCTGGTGTGTTGCCAAAACGTATGATGAAGCGGCCCATTATCCGGTTGTATCTATTAAAAAGGGGAACGATCAACAAGTTACTCCCGGAGAAACCGTCCAGATTCAAGCAAAAGCATCTGATCCAAATCAGCGAGATTTAGCGTTTAAATGGTGGCATTACTTTGAGGCATCAACCTATCAAACGGCACCTGTTCCCACAGGTGCTGAATTTGAATCAATGGGCTTATTGTTTGGTAAGGTATCTGAAAAACTTGCTAAACCACCCGTTGATCCAATCAAGCTTGTTCGAGAAAACACAGAAACCGTCGAAGTGAAAATTCCAGAAAATATCCAATCTGGTCAAACAATTCATTTGATTTTAGAGGTAACGAATGGCACTTTGACAACGTATCAGCGAGTTATTTTAATCGCAAAATAAAATGATGGAGTGATAATTATGCAAACAAATAGAAAATCTGAACACTTCATGTTCAAAGTAGCCCTTCTTTCCTTATCATTGATGCTGACAACGAGTGGCGCAATTGCAGCAACTGTTAGCTTGATGCAAGAATCGTTTGTCGATCAAAGTGCAACGGCGGTAGAGGCATTAGTAACTGCCTCCAACTTCACAGTAATGATTTTCGTGTTACTTAGTTCCTTTTTTGTTCGAATGATTGGGACACGAAAAACAGTATTATTGGGATTGATTTTATCTTTTCTTGCAGGAATATTTCCTGTCTTTTCCAGCAGCTATTCATTGATCTATGTCTCCCGTTTGGTCCTAGGTGCGGGCTTTGGTTTGTTCAATTCCTTAGCCGTCAGTTTGATTGGCGAGTATTATGAAGGCGAAGAAAAAGCGCGCCTTATCGGCTTACAAAGTGCCGTTCAGAGTGCTGGACAAACAGCCGTTACCTTTTTGATTGGTATCCTGATGTTTAGCGGTTGGCAAATTGCCTTTGCTGCTAATTTTGTCGGAATCATTCCTTTAGTACTTTATTTTATCTGGGGACCTCGAGATGATGAACCAAAATTTACTGATATCGACGCATCAGAGGAAGAAATAGGGAACAAAACAAAGCAATCCGTCAATTTACCAGTTATTTTGCAAGCGATCGCATTACTAATCAGTTTTGCGTTTTTGATGGTCTTTTTCCTAAAATCAAGTATCTTCGTCGCAGAAGAAAACTTTGCCAATCCCTCATTCATTGGTATCGTCATGTCGATCTACACGTTTGTTTCAATCATTGCCAATCTGTTTTACAGTAAACTCGTTAAACATACAAAACATTTTTCTTTACCAATTAGCTATCTATTTCTGGGACTTGGGTTTATCTTTCTGAGTCAGACCACGAATTTTGTTACATTTACTCTGATCGTTGTTTTCTTAGGCTTTGGCGGATCCTTGCTACTGCCTTATTCATGGGGATTGATCATGAGTAAAGCACCAAAAGGATCGATCAATTTGGCGATTTCAATAGCAATGGTCGGCACAAATCTGGGTTCTTTTCTAGCCCCATACTTCGGTTCGTTACCGGCGATCATGTTTGGCAATGAGCGTGCTGCTTTTGCTTTTATCTTTTCTGGAATTGTCATGCTGATTTTTGCGGTGATTTATTTGTTGATTGGCAAACGGTTGACATTGGATTAATGAGTCGCAAATAAAAATAGAAATTAGAGGAACGTAATGAAATATTTAAGTATAGATGTCGGGGGCACGCTTTTTAAATATGGTGTTGTAGATGATTCTGGACGCTTATCTGCCTGTGACAAACAAAAAACGCCTCAAAGCTTGCAGGATTTTCTTGAAGTAGTCCGAACGATTGTTCAGCGATTCAAAACCGAAATTGCAGGTGTAGGTCTTAGTCTACCAGGAAAAGTGGATGCAGAAAAAGGAATCGTCTATTTTGGGGGTTCCTTGGGTTATCTCCATGAGGTTCCGGTAAAAGCACTGATCGAAGAAGCTTGCGGCGTTCAGTGTGAGCTAACAAATGATGGGAAAGCAGCTGCGCTTGCTGAGCAGTGGCTGGGAAATTTGCATGGTGTAAAAAATGGTGCAGCGATCATTTTAGGGACTGGTGTTGGCGGGGGGTTGATTTTAAATCATACATTATTCGAAGGTAGCCATTTTCAAGCCGGTGAATTAAGCTTCATGATCCAGGCTCCTTCATTGATGAATGTCTCAGATGTGACTGGTTTTACGCATTCGGCGGTTGAATTTGTGAAGCAAGGTGCCGCATTTTTAGGGCTTGAAGATGAAAATGATGGACTCGCTGTTTTTGAGGCAATCCAACAGGAAGCTAGTCTTGAATTAACGCAGCTTTTTGAAAACTATTGTGAACGAATCGCGACGCTGATCATCAATCTGCAAGCAGTTATCGATATGGAAATCGTCGTGATTGGGGGAGGGATCAGTCGACAAAGTATTTTGATTGATCAAGTTCAATCGAAGTATCAAGAGTTGCGTGACCGAGTGGATTTGATCGATTTGATGTTAGCCCCATTAAAGATCCAAGGATGTAAGTTTCAAAGTGAAGCGAATCTTCTGGGTGCAATCACGCCATTTCTCAGGAGGGGGAAGGAGGCTCTTTGAAAAAAGAGCAGACAAAGCAATTGTATTTGACATACCAGAAAAACAACGACTTATGTCCTTACATCTAGGATAGAAGAGCCTTACAAAATATAGAAACAACGATTGAGATAACTGTGAATTCGATTAGGGTGATTATGTTTATTCATACACCGTTGGTTCAAGGGTTAAACGAATATAAGTACCTGCAACGGGGGAAACGGTTTAAAAGAAACCGATTTTATGATGACAAGCCAATGAGTTAGTGCTATAGTTAAAGAAAGAAAACCCACGTGGATTGTTACTGACTCGATCAGGCAAGACCTAAATAAGAAAGCGCTCTTCTCGTTTTAGCAGCGGCTCTTATTTAGGTTTTTTGTTTTTTATCGGGGATTTTTCAGTAATCAGCTAGGTAGGTTTATCAAAAGAAAACAAAAGGAGAACGAGCAAATGGCAAAATTTCCAGAAAATTTCTTATGGGGCGGCGCGACCGCAGCGAATCAATTAGAAGGGGCGTTCGATCGCGATGGCAAAGGCTTGTCAGTGGCGGATGCAATGCCTGGCGGCAAACAGCGTTTAGCGATTTTAGGCAGTGATACGTTTGATTGGACGATCGATGAGGACAAATACACCTACCCAAATCATCGCGGGATCGACCATTATGACCGTTTCAAAGAAGACATTGCGTTGTTTGCAGAGATGGGCTTCAAGAGCTATCGTTTTTCCATCGCTTGGACACGTATTTTTCCAAAAGGCGATGAAACGACACCAAACGAAGCTGGACTGGCATTTTACGATGCGCTGATCGATGAATGTTTGAAGTACGGGATCGAGCCAGTGGTTACGATCTCTCACTATGAAATGCCTTTGCATTTAGCCAAAGAATACGGTGGCTGGAAAAATCGAGCATTGATCGATTTCTATGAACGTTTTGCAAAAGTTGTCTTGGAACGGTTCCACAGCAAAGTCAAATACTGGATGACCTTCAATGAGATTAACTCTGCTTTCCATTTCTCCGCATTGAGTCAAGGAATGGTCAATAGCACGGGTGCCAGCGACTTTACAAACGTGATTCAAGCGTGGCACAACCAATTTGTTGCCAGCAGTAAAGCAGTCAAAATCGGCCATGAATTAAACCCAGAGTTACAGATCGGTTGTATGATCATTTATGCAACGACTTACAGCATTGATGCGAACCCGGTCAACCAAGTGGCGACGATGATCCATAATCAAGCCTTCAACTACTACTGTGCCGACGTGCAAGTACGTGGAAAATACCCATCTTTTACGGATCGTTTGTACAAAGAACACGGCGTCAATAAAGAGGATCTTGAGATTACCGAAGAAGACTTAGCCTTGATCGCTGAACATACTGTTGACTATGTTGGCTTCAGCTACTACATGTCTTCTGCCGTGGATATCACCACAGAAGAAGCCGATGAAGTGCAAGGAAACTTGTTGGGCGGCGTCCGCAATCCATTCTTAGAAGCAAGTGAATGGGGCTGGCAAATCGACCCAGAAGGGCTGCGCATTGCGTTGAATGAATTGTATGATCGTTACCAAAAACCGTTGTTTATCGTGGAAAACGGCTTAGGAGCCATTGATACCTTTAACGAAGAAGGTAAGATCGAAGATGACTATCGTATCGATTACTTGCGCCGCCACATTGAAGCAATGGGGGAAGCGATCGCTGATGGCGTAGACTTGATCGGTTACACGCCATGGGGCTGTATCGATCTTGTCAGTGCTTCAACAGGCGAAATGAGCAAACGCTATGGCTTTATCTATGTTGACTTCGATGACGAAGGCAACGGCACGATGGATCGTTCCAAGAAAAAATCCTTTGATTGGTACAAACAAGTCATTGCAACAAACGGAGAAGAGTTGGCCTAAGTGTTTCGTTAGACTCACGGATGACACAGGATCCGTTATAAAAGAAAACCGATCAACGGTGCTCCTATACTGGCGCATCGTTGATCGGTTTTTTGTGATATTTGGGTTTAACGGGTATGTTCATAGCTGTCTCGTAATAAAGATTGGAGTTGTTTTTCTGATACAGAGCCATCTAGTAATGCGGTGAGCCAATGGTTTTTATTCATGTGATAAGCGGGTAAATAACCGCGACTTTGATTGATGATCGAAACCATTTCGGGCGCTGCTTTGACATCTAAAATCTCGATCATTCCCGTTCCTTCCAGGCCTAATTTCTGCTTTTCTACAGTCATCAGCAAGCCAAACCATTTGCCGTTTTTGCGGTGTCGCAAGACTTGGTACTCGGGAAACTTTGCAAACGGATGGTCGACCTGAACATCATTGAAGGTCTGAGCGAATGCGATCAGACGGTTTTTAAGATCCATGGGTATCCCTGCCTTTTTATAATAGAAAACTACTTATATTATACCACTGATTCCTTTTACCTAGCGTAACCGTTTCTGATAAAGCATCCGTGCCAAGAACCAGCTCACCACTACGATACCGCCGCACCAGCTAAAGGCACTGATCAAGGTGGTATCTTTTAAGTTTAACAAAAGCCCGCGCAAAGAATGGATGATCGGCGACATTGGTTGGTATTCAGCAAAAATGGCTAACGGGCGCGGCATGGTTTCCGTAGGGACGAAACCAGAGCTTAAGTAGGGCAACAGAGTGATCAAGACAGTAAACAAGGTCGCTGTCTCGGGGCTTTTGGCGATGAGACCAACCAGAACTGAGACCCAAGTAAAGGCGAAGGTGAAGCAAAAGATCAATAGGAAGGCGAGCCCCCAGCCAGCAACTGTGGCTTGAGGGCGAAAACCGATGACCATGGCAACGATCAACACGACCAAGGTACTGATCAAGCTCCGAAGGGTCGCGGCGAAGACATGGCCGTTTAAAAAGGCTGAGTTAGAAATATTCAAGGTCATCAGCCGTTCCACCATGCCGGATTTCAAATCTTCCGTCACCGTTACCCCAACGGAGGAGGCGCTTTGGGCGATACATTGGACGAGAACACCGGGAACGACAAAATCGACATAAGAAGTATCGCCGACGTTCATGGCTCCCCCAAAAACATAGACAAAGAGGATCATTAAAATCGCTGGGGTCAAAATTCCACTTAGTAAAGTCTCCATACTGCGAATCGATAGCAAGAGATTGCGCTTGAATAAGGTGTTGGTTTCTATAATTGCTTTCATTGGTTTCCTCCTTGGACAAGTGTTAGAAAAATATCCTCTAAAGAAGCATTCTTTTGATTAAAACTGGTGATGGTGATCGGTAGTTGATTGAGTTCCTGCAACAGCGTGAAGGAATGCTGGAAGTCTTGACTGACGGGAAATGCCAGAGAGAGACTGGACTCATTGACTTGCAGCGGAAAATCAGACAGATGCTGTCGCACGGTCTGCAAGTGTTCTTTCGTCAATACGCTGATTTCCATTGTTTGCGAAGGGTGCAGTGCTTTGACTTCCGTTGGTGTTCCTTGCAAGATGATTTTCCCTTCATGCAAGATGGCGACTTGATCTGCTAAAAATTCAGCTTCTTCTAGGTATTGGGTCGTCAGGAAAATCGTTCTTCCTTGTGCGGCGATCTCTTTGATCATGTGCCATGTGGCTAAGCGATTTTGTGGGTCTAAGCCGGTCGTCGGTTCATCCAAAAAGAGCAGGTCAGGTTCGCCGATAAAACTCATGGCGATGTCTAAGCGCCGTCGCATGCCACCAGAATAATTTTTGACTAGTCGGTTGCTGGCATCCACCAAATCAAAACGCTCTAACAACTGTTGGACGATCAACTGTTTGTTTTTGACATGGCGCAAGGCAGCAATCATCAGCAAGTTTTCTCGTCCGGTCAGTTCTTGATCGACGGCGGAAAATTGCCCCGTCAGACTGATTTTCTCGCGAATCGCTGCTGGATCTTTGGTCAAGTCGATCCCATCGATCCGCGCGGTTCCTTGGTCAAAAGGCAGGATAGTGGACAAAATTTTGACTAAAGTGGTTTTTCCAGCGCCGTTTGATCCTAGTAAGACAAATACTTCGCCAGGAGTGACGTCAAAAGTGACCTCTTTCAAAACGGTTTTGTCTTTGAAGCTTTTTTGTAAATGTTTCACGTGAAGCATTTTCTTTTTTATATGGGTATCCATAGCTTTTCCCTCGTTTCTATAAGATAATTCAACTATAAAGGCTCTTCGGGAAAAGCAACTGCTTATTTCAATATATTGAAAAAGAAGGTGAAAAAATGAACAATTATGGTGCGACAGTGAAAGAGCTTCGCAAAAGCAAAGGCTTGCTGTTGAAGGAATTAGTGGATGAACAATTGTCGATGTCTTTGTTATCGCAATTTGAAAATGGCAAAACGACGATTTCCTGCGAACGATTTCATCGTTTGCTAGATAAACTAGAAGTGAGTTTTGCCGAATTTCAGCTGCTGCATACGGGGGAGCATCATTCGGAGGCTCAAAAGCTAATGGTTGACTACATCCGTTCGATGGGGATCGAATCCATTGATGAAGTGCCAAAACTGAAACAGAATTCTCAAAAGCTGACCGCCTACTTTCAACGACATTACTCCTTGGAGCTGGACCACTTCTTACAACTGATCCGTTTTGACTACTTGATGAAAGAGGAGCTTTTTAAAGGGGTGCCCATCCAGGAGGCGTACCCGAAACACAATTATTGTCTGGACTCTGCGAAACATTACTTGCTGAATACCGATACATGGGGTGTTTATGAGCTGCGGCTATTTGCCCGCGTAGCAGTTTCGATGGAGCCAGCTTTGCTTTGGCGCTGTTTGACGATCGCCATCAAAAAGAGTCAGCGCTTTGCAAAAATCCCCGGCAACAAAGATATTCTATACAACACCTTTGAGACGGTGTTTTCCGTCTTTGCTGTTTTTGATGAGGTGGACTATGCGGAAAAGACCTTTCATTTATGGCGAGATCATGTTTATGAAAAAGAACACATTGAACAAGCACTCTTTATGCCGTTTTTTGAAGGCTGGACATGTCTATTAAAACAAAATAAGGCACAAGCGGCGGACTTGATGCAGCAAACGTTAGATCAGCTTGAAAGATTAGGGATGAAGAACACGTTTGCTATGTATCAATCATTAAGCACATCGGTATTGAAAGAAGAGTTTCCGGGAATTTTATTGAGTGATCCTTTGCTTTCTGAGGGAACGCGCTACGGTTGGGAAGAGCCCTAAAAAGCTATATTCCGCTGATGAAAGCGCCTTATGTTTAAGAATCGGAGAGGAAGTGATTAAAAATCAGTAAATGCAAGCAATTTGCTTCTTTTTTACTGATTAGAGGAGTATATTCGAAGTTGGAATTTTTCTTTCTTTAGAATTATTTTAATGCACTTTTTTATGAAATAGGAGGATGTAGGATGGATATTGTGACACTAGCGCGAATCCAGTTTGCGATGACGACGATTTTTCACTTTTTCTTTGTACCGTTTTCGATCGGAACTGGTGTCGTCGTTGCAATTATGGAGACACTTTATGTGATCAAAAAAGATGAAAAATATCGCCGGATGACGAAGTTTTGGGGAAATATTTTTCTATTGAGTTTTGCTGTCGGGGTCGTGACAGGGATCATTCAAGAATTTCAATTTGGGATGAACTGGTCAGACTATTCTCGTTTTGTCGGGGATATTTTTGGTGCGCCCTTGGCTTTGGAGGCTTTGTTGGCGTTCTTCTTAGAATCGACGTTCTTAGGATTGTGGATCTTTACATGGGATCGGGTCAGTCCCAAGCTGCACGCCACCTTTTTCTGGTTGGTGACGCTGGGTTCGATGCTATCGGCGTTTTGGATCTTAGCTGCCAATAGTTTTATGCAGCATCCAGTGGGGTATACCTTGAACAATGGCCGGGCAGAAATGACTGACTTCGGTGCATTATTGGCAAATCCACAAGTGTGGTATGAGTTTTTACACGTGATCACCGCAGCCATCACGATGGGCGGAATCATTGTTGCTGGCTTATCAGCCTTTCGTCTATTGAAGAAAGACAAAGACATTGACCGCGACTTCTTCAAAAAATCAATGCGGATCGGTTTTGCGGTGGCATTGTTCGGTTCATTCACCGTCTTGCTAGCCGGGGATGAACAAATGAAATACTTGGTTGAAGAACAACCAATGAAATTTGCTGCAATGGAAGGCACTTATGAAGATACCGGGAGTCCTGCGGCTTGGACTGTCGTTGCTTGGGCGAATGAAGCGGAACATCACCAAGTCTTCGGTATTTCGATTCCATATATGTTGAGTATCTTAGCCTTCAATGAACCCTTCGGATCAATCGATGGGATGGATACGGTCAATCAGCAATTGATTGAAACCTACGGCGACCGTAATTACTACCCGCCGGTCAACACACTCTTTTGGAGCTTCCGGATCATGGCTGGTTTTGGTGCCTTGATGCTGTTGGTTTCTGGTCTGGGGTTGTATTTTACGCGTAAGAAGAAACCGTGGCTCTTTGAAAAACGCTGGCTGCTTTGGGTAGTGGCGATCACTTTGTTCACCCCATTTATTGCCAATACAGCTGGTTGGTTGATCACGGAGTTAGGACGTTACCCATGGACGGTTTACGGCTTGTTTACGATCGAAGATAGTGTGTCACCAAACGTTTCCGTGACCTCACTCTTGATCTCAAACATCGTTTACTTCCTCTTGTTCTCTGGCTTAGGCGGAACGATGGTCTATCTTGTGAAACGGGAAATGGATCATGGACCTGAAAAAGAAGCCTTTGGTGAAATCAGCCAAGGAGACAACCAAGATGGGTACGAAGACCCATTTGATAAGGAGGCGTTTGAAGGATGACCGGTCTGCAATTACTATGGTTCACGTTGATTGGGCTTTTATTTTCCGGATTCTTCTTCTTAGAAGGGTTTGACTTTGGTGTGGGGATGTCTGTGCAGACATTGGCTCACAATGAAGAGGAAAAAGACCAGATCGTTAAAACGATCGGGCCTGTCTGGGATGGCAATGAAGTGTGGCTATTGACCGCTGGCGGAGCGATGTTCGCCTCGTTTCCATACTGGTATGCTTCTTTGTTCAGCGGTTTTTATTTGATTTTGTTATTGATCTTAGTCGGGTTGATCATTCGCGGTGTGTCCTTTGAGTTTCGAGCGAACTTCCCGAAAGAACACAAAAACATTTGGAACTGGACGTTGACGATCGGCAGTACGATCGTACCGTTTTTCTTCGGTCTGATGTTTGTCAGCATGATCCAAGGAATGCCTTTGGGTGAAGATGGCAACATGACGGCAACCTTTACGGATTACGTCAATCCCTTTTCAATCGTTGGCGGGATCGCGTTGACTTTGTTGTGCTACTTGCACGGATTAAACTATATCGCATTGAAAACGGAAGGTCCGATTCGGGCACGGGCACGCAACTATGCAAGTATTTTTTATGGCATCTTATATGCAGGCTTAGTCGTCTTTGCTGTGATGCTTTACTTCCAAACGGATTTCTTTGAGAATCATTTTGCGACAACGCTTGGTTTGTTGCTGGTGATCGTTGTCCTGACACTGATTGCAAATATCGGCGTCTTTAAAGGCAAAGAAATGATGGCTTTCATTGCGAGCGGCTTGACGTTGATCGCTTTGGTGGCATTGATCTTCACAGGGTTATTCCCAAGAGTCTTGATCAGTTCGATCGATTCAAGCTATGACCTGTTGATCGCTGATGCGTCTTCAAGCCGCTACACATTGAAGATCATGAGTTATCTTTCACTGACGATCTTACCTTTCGTCTTGGCCTATACGGCTTGGAGTTACTATATCTTCCGTAAACGGATCAGTCATACGGAGGCGTTGGAGGGGTATAAATGATTGATAAACAAATCATGAAGCTCCCAGGAATGAAACAACTTTTAGGGCTGCTTGCGGGACTTTCGTTCCTGCAGGCGCTCTTCATTATTGGGCAGGCGTATGGATTGGCACGTGCCATCACTGGCTTATGGGAAGGACGACCATTAGAGGAACAGTGGGGCTGGATTCTGCTGTTCTTTTGTTCGTTTATCGCCCGACAAGCCGTTATCTATTTCCGTTCCAAAAGACTCGATGATTACAGTTACCAGCAAGCCGCCGATTTGCGGGATCAATTGTTGGAGAAATTGTTTCGGGTCGGTCCTCAGATCGCACAACAGCAAGGGACGGGGAATGTAACAACGATGGTCTTGGAAGGGATCAATCAAGTCGAAAACTACTTGAAATTGATTCTTGCCAAAATCATGAATATGTCGATCATTCCTTGGGTCATTTTGGCACTCGTTTTTTATCTGGATTGGGAATCCGGCTTGGTCTTGCTGTTGGTGTTCCCCTTGATCATCATTTTTATGATCATCTTGGGCTATGCCGCGCAAAGCAAAGCGGAAAAACAATACCGAACGTTTCAATTACTGTCCAATCATTTCATCGACTCCCTGCGAGGGATCGACACGCTGAAATTGTTTGGGGTCAGTAAAAAATATGGCAAGAGTATCTTTGCTTCCAGCGAACGGTTTCGGAAAGCGACGATGGCTTCATTAAAAGTCGGTATTTTATCGACCTTCGCCTTAGACTTTTTCACGACCTTATCGATTGCCGTCGTGGCAGTCTTGCTAGGCTTGCGGCTGATCAATGAAGGAATCTTGCTGTTTCCAGCGTTAACTATCTTGATTTTAGCACCAGAATATTTCTTGCCGATCCGCGACTTTTCCAGTGATTACCATGCAACCTTAGACGGGAAAAATGCGATGACTGCGGTGACGGAGATCTTGCATCAGCCGGAAGCCCAAGTACCGGCAGTAACGGTGCCTCGTTGGCAAGAAGACGCCCAGTTAACGATCGATCAGCTGGCGTTTTCCTACGAGGAAAAAGCGGCTTTGACGGATATCAACTTGAACGTGACTGGCTTCAAAAAGATCGGGATCATCGGTCTGAGCGGTTCTGGCAAGTCTACCTTGATCAATACCTTGAGTGGCTTTCTCGTGCCAGACAGTGGCGAGATCTCTCTTGGAGGGGCCAAAACCACGGCCTTTCGCCAAGCAAGCTGGCAAGAACAGCTGATCTATATTCCGCAAAATCCTTATATCTATCGGTTGACCTTGCAGGAAAATGTCGCGTTTTATCAGCCGACAGCTACCAAAGAAGCCGTACTGAAAGCCATTGAAGTGGCAGGCTTGACTGAGCTTTTGGCGGAGCTGCCACAAGGGTTGGACACGATGTTAGGAGAAGGGGAACGGCATCTAAGTGGCGGACAAGCCCAACGGATCGCGTTAGCCCGTGCCTTTTTAGACCAGCAACGAAAGATTCTTTTGTTTGATGAACCAACGGCTCATTTGGATATTGAAACCGAAGTGGCCTTAAAGGAACGGATGCTGCCGCTGATGGAAAACCGGTTAGTCTTTTTTGCAACCCATCGCTTGCACTGGATGGAAGAAATGGATGAAATCATCGTGATGGATCAAGGAAGAATCGTGGAACAAGGAACCTTGGCACAACTGCAGCAAAAGCAAGGTGCTTTTACAGAACTAGTCAATGGAATGAGGAGGGAACAGCTTGAATAAAATCGGCTTATTGCGCTCATTGAAAACCGATACCTGGGTCAAGCCTTTCTTGTCAAAATACAAAAACGTTTTGGCGTTGGCCTTATTCTTAGGCTTCTTGACCTTTTTCTGTGGCGGTGCACTGATGTTTAATTCGGGGTACCTGATCAGCCGCTCGGCGTCGATCCCGGAAAACATCTTATTGGTTTATATCCCGATCGTACTGACCCGAGCGTTTGGGATCGGCCGTCCAGTCTTTCGCTATTTGGAACGGTTGACCAGCCATAGCTGGGTCTTGCGCATGACCTCTAATTTACGATTGAAACTGTACAACGTAGTAGAAAAAGATGCGATCTTCTTTAAGCAAGCGCATCGCACGGGGGATATCTTGGGCTTATTGGCAGAAGATATCAACCATATTCAAAACCTGTATTTGCGGACGATCTTTCCTACTGTGATCGCTTGGATCTTGTATGCGTTCTTGATCATTGGACTCGGCTATTTTTCTTGGTGGTTTGCTTTGGTGATGCTGCTGCTATTAGGAATCATCGTCTTTGTCTTGCCTCTTTGGTCGGTGATTATCAACGGCGCGCGGCAAGAAAAGCAAAAACACATGAAAAACAACTTGTATACGACACTGACGGATAATGTATTAGGGGTTTCTGATTGGGTCTTCTCTCAAAGAGGGAGCGAGTACGTGGCTGCCCATAAGGAACTGGAAACGCAGTTGCGGGCGGTGGATGAACAGATGCTGTCCTTTGATCGTCGGCGTGATTTTCTTTTACAAAGCATCTTTGGAGTGATCGCTGTCGCATTGCTGCTTTGGACCAGCATTCGCTTTCCAGGTAACCACGGAGGAGCAGCCAACTGGATCGCTGCCTTTGTCCTGTGTGTCTTTCCTTTAGTTGATGCATTTGCGCCATTACCGTCAGCTGCTCAAGAAACCAATCGCTACAAAGACTCCATCGATCGCTTCAATGCATTGCCAGAAGAAAATCGCCAAGTCTCCATGGAGCAACCGTCAGTACCTGAAGTGACGGGTCTCGTGTCGATCACAGTCAAGGACTTGCATTTTCAGTATCCTGAAGGCAAAGAAGTGCTTCATGGGCTAGATCTAACGATTCCTGCACATCAAAAACTAGCGATCCTTGGCCGCAGCGGTTCTGGGAAAAGTACCTTTGCCTCCTTGTTGCGAGGGGATCTGCAACCGACGCAAGGGTCGATCACCTTAAACGACGTGCCTGTGACGGCATTGAGTGAGTCGATCAGTGACTTGATCGGTGTCATCAATCAAAGTCCCTATCTTTTCCATACGACCGTCTTGAATAATATTCGGCTAGGCAATGAGTCGGCTTCGGAAGAAGAAGTCTGGCGCGTACTGGAGCAAGTCGGGTTGAAAGAAATGGTGGCAGCTTTGCCTAATGGTTTGGCGACGATGGTGGATGAAGCCGGCTTGCGTTTTTCTGGTGGAGAACGGCATCGTTTGGCATTGGCGCGGATCTTGCTAAAAGACACCCCGATCATCTTATTGGATGAGCCAACCGTCGGCTTAGACCCAATCACGGAACAAGGCGTGCTCGAAACTTTTTTCCAAGTGTTGGAGAACAAAACGATCATTTGGATCACCCACCACTTGCAAGGAATTTCGATGATGGACCGTGTGCTCTTTATTGAAGATGGACAGTTGACCATGAGCGGAACACCTGCCGAATTGGCAGCAGAAAATAAACATTTTCAACACTTATTGGCCATTGACCAAGGACGACGATAAAAAAGAGCGTCCATCAATCAGTGATGGACGCTTTTCTTCTCATTGCTGTATGGCTCAGTAATTGCGCTGCAAGAGCAGTTCAGTTAATGAACGAATTTTGGCTTTGCTAGGTGCTTCTGGCAGTAGATCGATGTCGTCTAAGGCTTTTTGCGTGTAGGTGACCGCGAAAGCACGCGCTTTTTCGACACCACCGTAACGGACGACAAGATCCGCAACTTCTTGGGCTTCTGCCAAGGAGAGTGCTGCTTTTTTATTCAAATAAGGAGCGAATGCTGCAGGTGCCTGTTCTTTGGCAAATAGCAGCGGTAAGGTATAGACTCCTTGTGCCAAATCTTCTAGAATCGGTTTTTTCAAGGTGCCACTATCAGAGGTGTAGTCGAGAATATCGTCGAATACTTGAAAGGCGATCCCGATGTTGCGACCGATCTCACCCGCCCGCTCTTGGTTTTCTGTGTCGAGGCCGCCAAAATGAGCGCCTTCGAGACAAGCGAGCCAAAACAGTTCAGCGGTTTTGCCGTTGATGCTTTGCAGATAGTCGTCAATCGATTCATGGATGTTGTAGCGAGTGTGCATTTGATCAAGTTCACCTAAAAGGAGTCGTTTCATGGCTTGTGCGTTGGTTTTTAAAAACGGGGAGCCATTCATACTTTCGATCAAAAGCTCAAAAAATTGGGTGAACAAAAGATCACCCGTGTAGACCGCGATATCCTTGCCGTATTTGGCTTGAACAGTGACTTGACTGCGCCGCAGCGGCGAATCGTCAATGATGTCGTCGTGGATCAAAGTGGCCATGTGTAAAATTTCTAGAGAAGCAGCAATTTTTGTTAATTGGTCGGTTTTTTTATAATGGGGATCGCCTAAGTCAGCAAACAAAAAAAAGAGCGCTGGCCGCAGCATTTTTCCACCTGAATAAGTAAAGTCGATCAAAACATCTTGTATCTCTTTGTTACGAACAGTAACGTGTTCTTCAATGATGGAACATACGGTTTTCAATCGTTGTTCGATCGTCGGATAATCGATCCAAAAGTCAAACATAGTATAACCCTTTCTAACAGTCATTCAGCCCTTATTCTAGCGTAAAGGGGCGTGATTGACTAGTTTAATGCACTCACTAAAGGAGGTGAAGTTGTGACGCTACCTGTATTTTTAGAACTTGTCGAATTTAAAGCAAAAACCGCCAGTATTTTGCCATTTTTCATTGGTGTCTGCTACAGCTGGTACAATTATCAAACGATTCATCTTGGCTATGTCCTATTGTATTTCATTGCCATGCTGATCTTCAATATGGCGGTGGATATTTTAGATAACTACAACGATTACCATCATGCCACAGAAGGGCATGATTACAAAGAAAAGACCAATATCATTGGTCGGGAGCAGTTGTCTGTCAAATTGGTTTTTTGGTTGATGGTCTCCATGATCATCGTTTCCGCCGCCATGGGAATCGCCTTGGCAATGGTGGTTGGTTGGCCGCTCTTTTGGATGGGACTGTATTGTTACCTAGTCGGGATCTTTTATTCCTCTGGTCCACGGCCGCTTTCTAGTTTGCCTTTAGGCGAGTTCTTTTCTGGCTTTACGATGGGCTTTATGATCTCATTGATCTGTGTCTATCTCAATGCCTATCAAACCTTTGAATGGAACATTGCCACGATTGGCAGTATTTTCTTGATCTCATTGCCCAACACATTATGGATCGCCAACTTGATGCTGGCAAACAACATTTGTGATCTGGAAGAGGATGAAAAAAATGAGCGCTATACGCTGGTGCATTACCTTGGTAAAGCCCGTGCGTTGAAATTATTTATCGCGATGAACGTCTTGGCGTTTGTTGCGATCATTGCCTCAGTTGCCCTCAACATTGCGCCTTGGTCACTGGTTCTGACCTTTTTCGCGGCGCCCTTTGTCTGGCAACAGACAAAACGATTTATGCAAAAACAAATCAAAAGAGAGACCTTCATTTGTGCCGTTCGGATCCTTGCGGTCGGAGCATGCGTACAAGTGCTGAGTTTTGCGATTGGTTTGATTTTATAATTTTTACAGCAAAGAAAGGAAGTAAGGAAACATGAAGGAAGTTGTTATTTTAGGAGCAGGGTATGCTGGATTGCGAGCATTGCACGTACTGCAAGGAGCAAAAGAAGCGTTTCACATCACATTGATCGACAAAAACGATTATCATTATGAGGCAACCGATCTTCATGAAGTTGCGGCTGGTACGCAACCAAGAGACCGCATTTGCTATCCCATCAATGATGTCGTTCGTCCTCAAAAGACCACCTTTGTTCAAAAGGAAGTGGCGTCGATCGATCGTAACCAGCAAGTGATCGTTTTTAAAGATCAATCCACGTGCACGTATGATTATTTGATCGTGGCGTTAGGCTTTGAATCAGAATCATTTGGGATCCCTGGTGTCGAGGAGCATGCGTTGGAAATGGTGGATGTCGACTCCGCAGAAAACATCTATCATCATTTGTTGAAACAAATGAAGGCATACAAAGAAACACAAAATCCTGACTACCTAAAAATCGTTGTCTGCGGTGCTGGTTTCACCGGAATCGAATTGCTAGGTTCATTGGTGGAAAACCGTAAAACCTTTGCGAAAGCAGCAGGCGTCAAACCAGAAGACATCAAACTGTATTGTGTCGAAGCAGTGACTCGTTTATTACCGATGTTTGATGAAAAACTATCGGATTACGGGATCAAAAATCTCGTTAAATGGGGCGTAAACTTCCTGACTGGTAAACCCATCAAAGCAATCAAACCGGGTGTCGTTGTCTATCAAGATGATGCCGATACAGGAGCAACAGCTGAATTATCAGCCAAAACCATCGTTTGGACCACAGGCGTCAGCGGTAGCCATGTGATGGCTGAATCAGACTTTTCTGCTCGTCGGGGTCGCGTGATGGTCAATCAAGACCTAACTGACCCTGACCATAGTAACGTCTATGTTGTCGGTGATGTTTCAGCAGTCATGGACCCAGCGACCAATCGCCCGTATCCAACAACGGCTCAAATCGCTTTGAAGATGGGGCAGCATGCGGGTAAAAATATCTTACGTCAAATGAATGGGGAAAAACCAACAGATTTCCACTTTGAATCATTAGGTTCAGTGGCGTCTATCGGCAATACCCATGCCTTTGGCTTAGTAGGGAAAATGGGCATCAAAGGCTATCCCGCTTCCGTGGTGAAAAAAGCCATTATGGACCGTTCCTTGTACCAAACTGGTGGGGTCAAAGAAGTATTGGCGAAAGGCCGCTTTGACTTTTATCATTGAGCAATAGAAACAGCAGACTGCGAGGGAGACCTCGCAGTTTTTTTCAAAAAAAGCAGCAGGGGTATCCCGCAGACTACTTTTTTCTCCCAGAAACTGCTATGATAGCCAAAAGAAGAGGACAAAGGAGCAAGGACAATGCCAGAAGGCCAACGAGTGTTACAGGGAATGGGAACGGTGATCACGATTTGGGTGCAGCATGAAACCCCAGAAGTGATCTTAGAGGAAGCTGCTCAAAGAGCTGCGGCCTTTGAACAGCGATTTAGTGCCAATGACCCGACGTCTGAGTTGATGCAGATCAATCAGCAGGCAGGACAAGGAGCGATCGCCACCGCACCGGAATTGTTTGAATTGATCGCACTAGGGAAAACCCATAGCTTGCCAAAAGATAGCTACTTAAATATTGCCATCGGTCCTTTGGTGCAGGAATGGCGGATCGGGTTCCAAGATGCCCATCTACCAACGCCTGAGAAAATTGCGGAGCTGCTGCCAAAAACTGATCCTGCCAAAATTGTTTTGGATGAAACGTTGCAAACCGTCGGGTTAGCTGCCGGCATGAAGCTTGATCTAGGGGCTGTGGCAAAAGGATATTTTGCTGATTTGTTGATGGCGCATTTCAAGCAGGTCGGTGTCACAGCCGCTTTGATCGATCTTGGGGGCAATGTGGTGACTTACGGCGATGCCCCGAGCCATGCTGATGGCTATTGGCGGATCGGGATCCAAAACCCTTTCTTACCGAGAGGGAATTTTGTCGCCGCGTTGAAGGTGCGCAATCAATCAGTTGTTACATCAGGGATCTATGAACGAACCTATCAGGTAGCGGGCAAGACCTATCATCATATTTTTGATCGAGAAACGGGCTATCCGTTAGAGTCAGCCATTGCCAGTGTCACGATTCTCTCCGACAGATCGGTTGATGGAGAGATTTGGACGACCCGCTTATTCGGCAAAGAGCCACAAGCCATCTTGCAGGAGCTGGCGCCGTTAGAAGGGATTACTGGATTAGTCATTACCAAACAAGGAGAACTGATCTATCCGCAAGAATTAGCCCGTTCGATCGAAACGCCAACAGCAGAATGAAAACAAGCAGCGACTACCTAGGAAAATAGATGGTCGCTGCTTGTTTTTGGTAAAAAAGGAAAGCTAGACGTGTTGCAAAAAGGTTTCGATCAAGTCAGCTTCGCTGTTTGACAATGCCCGTTCGGCTTGATGGGCAATAAAATAGGTGAGGGACAAGAGTTCCTCTGGCATTGGATAAAGATTAAAAGGGGTCGCAGTAGCAGCTTGTAGCACGCTTTCTGGTACGATCGCAATCCCAAGGTTGTTTTCTGCCAATGCCGCTGCTGTATAAATATTGCTGCTTTCTATGAGAACGTTCGCCTCTACTTTGTATTTTTGCAGCAATTGATCGATTTGGCGCCGAATCGCCGAGCCGCTGGCGGTCAAAATCAACGGACTTTGCAGCAAGTCTTTGACGGACAATGAATCAGGTGCTAAATACCGCTTCTCTGGTTGATACAGGGGAGAACAAGGCGGAATGATCGCTAGATACCGTTCTTGATTGGTGCTGTGGACCGTTAGATTCGGTGCGATCGTCTCAGGATTTTGTCCGATAAAAAAGTCCAGCTGCCCATTCAGCAGTCGTTTTTCATTGTGCTTCGGCAGGTCTTCCCGCAAGAAAAAGTGCACGTTGGGGTAGTGTTCATAATATGCAGGCAAAAAGAGCGGCAGCAGATAGGAACCAAGGCTGGGCAAAATGCCTAAGCGCAAAGAACGCTTCTCGGTCGCGGTATACCAAGACAGCCGACTTTTCAATTTGGCAGACTCTGTTTCCAAGGTTTCCAGATATTGATAATAGATTTTACCAGCTTCCGTCAGTTGAAAATGTCCCGGCAGCCGATTGATGATGGGGGTCCCCAGTTCTTGTTCGGCACGTTTCACGGTTTGCGTCAAGTAAGGCTGTGAAATGTAGAGATCTTTGGCGGCTTTGGTGTAGTTGCTATGCTTTAGCAAGGTATCGAGGTATTGCAACATCAGATGGGAATCTTTAAGTACCATTGCGTGGTCCTCCTAATCATTTTTTTCATTATAACAAATTTGTTATCGATGAATAATTAAATAAATATTTCACAAATGAAGAATTCAGTCGTACACTAAATGGGTACTTGGGGAAGATTTTTTTGTTTAGGAAGAAGCCTTTCATCTCAGTAGGTCGTAAAAACCAACTTGAGAAACGATTGAAAAAAGAAATCAAAGCCAATGGTCAAAAACTTTTTATTTATGGGTAAATGTTAAATTATTCACAATTAGGAGAGATGATAATGAAATTGATTGGAATCGTAGGAACCAACTCGACGCGTTCGACCAACCGTCGCTTACTGCAATTTATTCAAAGCCATTTTAGTGACCAAGCGGAGATCGAGCTCTGCGAAATCAGTGATCTGCCGGCATTTAATGAACCAGAAGATCGGACGGCACCAGCGGCAGTCCAAGCCTTGTCAGAGAAGATCGAAGCAGCGGATGGGGTGATCATCAGTACACCAGAATACGATCACTCGATCCCAGCGGTGCTAAAAAGCATGATTGAATGGCTTTCTTATACGACGCGCCCTTTGATCGATAAACCAGTGATGATCACGGGTGCTTCTCTTGGTGCATTAGGTTCATCGAGAGCCCAAGCCCACTTGCGTCAGATCTTAGATGCGCCTGAAGTCAAAGCCCGAATCATGCCGAGTGCGGAATTTTTGTTAGGGCATTCCATGCAAGCCTTCGATGAACAAGGAAACTTGATCGATAACGAAAAAGTTGCCGAACTAGAAGATTGTTTCAATGAATTTGTCTTGTTTGTCGAAATCACGAACCGTCTGGTCAGTGAATATTCAACGGCTAAAGAACGAGCAAAGAAATTTTCGTGGGAACAAGCATAAGAAAGAGAGGAACTAGTCATGAAATTTGTCGGTCTAATCGGAACGAACGCCAAAAAATCCACCAATCGCCAATTAGTGGCGTTTATGCAGCGGGAATTTGCTGCCCTAGCAGAAATTGAACTGCTGGAAATCAAGGATGTCCCAATGTTCAATGAAACACAAGATCAAACCAATAGTGAAGTGATCCAACGGTTAAATAGCAAGATTTTAGCAGCCGATGGGGTGATCATTGCGACACCAGAGCATAACCATTCGATTCCTTCCGCATTGAAAAGCGTCTTGGAATGGCTCTCCTTCAATCTCCATCCCTTTGATGGCAAACCGGTGATGATCGTCGGTGCATCCTACGATGTACAAGGTTCCTCGCGAGCACAGCTGCATTTGCGCCAAATCCTTGATGCACCGGGTGTCAATGCAACAGTTATGCCAGGAAATGAGTTCTTGTTGGGACGTGCGCATCAAGCCTTTGATGAACAAGGCAATTTAAAAGATCAACGAACGATCGACTTTTTGGAAAGCTGTTTCCGCAAGTTCGTTCGGTTTACGGAAGTCGCTAATTTGTTGAACGTACCAGAAGAAGTCGTTTATGAGCCTGGCGAATACACCGTCACAGCACCAGGACATAACGGGGATCTACCAATGGTCGTCAAATTGAGCGAAGAACGGATCGAAGCTATCGATATCGATACGTCTGGTGAATCCGAAGGGATCGCTGATGTCGTTTTCGTACGGATCCCTCAAGAAATTATTGAAGGGCAAACCTTGAATGTCGATGCGATCTCTGGTGCTTCCGTTACGAGTAACGGTGTCGTCGATGGGGTAGCAAAAGCCGTGAAAATGGCTGGTGCGAACCCCGATATCTTGCGCAAACGTCCAAAAGCCGCCAGTGCTTTGCAAACAGAAGATGAAACGTATACCACCGATGTCGTTGTCGTAGGTGGTGGCGGCGCGGGTCTGAGTGCAGCTGCCAGTGTGCTGCAAGCCAATAAAGACGTGATCTTAGTAGAAAAATTCCCAGCGATCGGCGGCAATACCGTACGTACTGGCGGACCGATGAATGCCGCGGATCCAAAATGGCAAAACGGCTTCTCCGCATTGCCTGGCGAACGCAGTGCTTTAGAAGAAGTGCTGACGATCGATGAACAAGAGATCGATGCAGAATACTTGCCAGACTTCAAAGCTTTGAAGGCACAAATCACTGCGTATCTTTCAGAAACGACGCCAGAAAAAGAATACTTGTTTGATTCTGCTTTGTGGCATCGAATTCAAACCTATTTAGGCGGAAAACGCAAAGATTTGAATGGGCAACCGATCTATGGGAAATACGAGCTAGTGAAGATCTTAACGGATCAAGCATTGGATTCAGTGAAATGGCTAGAAGAAATCGGCGTAGAATTTGATATGAACAATGTCGATATGCCAGTAGGAGCGAAATGGCGCCGAGGACATAAACCAGTCAAAAACGAAGGGTATGCCTTTGTCTCTGCTTTGCATCAATTCGTGAAAGAGCATGGGGGAACGATCTTAACTGATACGCCTGTCAAAGAATTATTGATCGAAGATGGCAAGGTTACTGGAATCATCGGGGAAGGCCGTAATGGTCAAAAAGTCACGATCCATGCCAAAGCAGTGATTTTAGCTTCCGGCGGGTTCGGAGCGAACACCAAAATGTTGAAACAATACAATACCTATTGGACAGAGATCGAAGACGATATCAAAACGTCAAATTCACCAGCGATCACTGGTGACGGGATCAAGCTAGGAGAAAGTGCTGGGGCGGACCTTGTTGGCATGGGCTTTTCGCAAATGATGCCCGTATCTGATCCAAACACAGGGGCTTTATTCAGTGGGCTGCAAGTGCCACCAGCTAACTTTGTGATGGTCAATCAAAAGGGTGAGCGCTTTGTCAATGAGTACGAAAGCCGCGATGTATTGACCCAAGCGGCGATCGATAATGGCGGATTGTTCTATTTGATCGCGGATGAAGAAATCAAGAAAACCGCTTATAACACGAGCCAAGAAAAAATCGATAAGCAAGTAGCTGCTGGTACGCTGTTCCGCAGTGAGACCTTGGCTGGCCTAGCAGAGCAGATCAATGTTGATCCAGCCGTCTTAGAGGCGACCGTTGCGAAATACAACAGCTATGTGGATGCTGGGAAAGACCCAGAGTTTGGCAAAGATGTTTTCGACTTGAAAGTGGAAAAAGCGCCTTTCTATGCCACACCAAGAAAACCAGCGGTTCACCACACGATGGGGGGATTGAAGATCGATCCGCAAACCCACGTGTTGACGAAGGAAGATCAAATCATTGAAGGGCTGTATGCAGCAGGAGAAGTTGCTGGGGGGATCCATGCCGGCAATCGCTTAGGCGGCAATTCGTTGACAGACATCTTCACTTTTGGCCGGATTGCTGGAAAGACAGCAGTCGCAGAACATCTCGAATAAAAAGCCTTGCGCGTTGTGACTCGTCACGCGCGCTAGCTTTTGAAAAAACATGTGAATAAAGTAACATGCTTAAAACAAAGGAGAGAAAAAATGGAAACAAAAATCAATCGTTGGCTGATTCTGATCGCTTCGACCGCTGTATTACTGTGTACGGGCGCTGTATACGCCTTTAGTGTTTTTGCAGGACCTCTTAGTCAATTAAAAGGTTGGTCCATGGAAGAGATCATGCTAGCCTTTACCATCAATGCCGCAGTTGGCCCGATTACCATGATTTTGGGTGGTTTGCTGACAGACCGAGGAGCCGCTAGATGGGTCATCGCTGGTGGAGGCGCTTTGTTCGGAGCGGGCTTCTTCCTGACGGGTTTGGTCAACTCACCCGCCATGCTGTACCTGACTTATGGAGTTTTTGCTGGTTTAGGACAAGGCTTTGCCTATTCGGCTTGTTTAAGCAATACGATTCGGTTATTTCCGGATAAACGGGGACTGGCTTCGGGCTTGATCACAGCAGGCATGGGTGGAGCAGCGATTATTGCCGCACCAATTGCGAATCGTTTGATCGAATCACAAGATGTCTTAGCAGCCTTTCGGATTTTAGGAATTGCCTATATCGTGATCGTCTTGGTGGCTAGTCTATTTATTCGTAAAGCACCAGAAAATTACCGTCCAGCAGGTTGGCAACCAGCGGATCAAGGAAAAAATGGTCCTCAAATCAATCTAAATTGGCTGGACATGCTGAAGACACCAACTTTTTACTTGATTATTGTTATGTTAGGGGTAGGGGCTTTTTCAGGTTTGATGATTGCTTCTAACGCCTCAGTGATCGGGCAAAGTATGTTTGGTTTGACGGCGGCTGCCGCTGCTTTTTATGTCAGCTTGTACTCATTGAGCAACTGTTTTGGTCGTGTCCTTTGGGGCACCGTTTCTGATAAAATTGGTCGGACGAATACGTTGATGATCATCTATGGTGTGGTGGCATTGTCCTTATTCCTATTGACGCTTGGTCAAACAACTGTGATCTTCACTGTCGGGATCATCGGTTTAGGACTGTGCTTCGGGGGCGTGATGGGGGTTTTCCCATCGATCGTTATGGAAAATTACGGACCGATCAATCAAGGGGTCAACTATGGAATCGTCTTTGTTGGTTATTCTACGGCGGCATTCTTTGGTCCTAGAGTGGCAGCAGCAATCGCAGAAAGTAACCAAGGAGATTATACAAAAGCCTTCTATACGGCAATTTTCTTGGCCGTTTTTGGGCTTGTTCTCAACATAGGCTATGCGATGCTAAAAAAAGCCCAAAATCCCGCACCTGTTATTAAATAACAATTCACCAAAAGCAGTCTTTTTGATAAAGGCTGCTTTTTTGGTGCCAAAACCACTCTTTTTTCTTTTTTTAGAACAGAGTATTGGCACATGAAGCAAAAGAGAAAACTGTTTCATAGCAAGAATTTATCTCGTTGATTTCACTGTTTTTTCATCTTAACCCCCCATTTTTTAATAAATCGTGTTACAATAAAAAAAGGCTAATACGACGGAGGGATTAAATGACAATTCGTAAAGAACGACGCCGCTTAGAAAAGCGCTTGAAGCGCACGCAATATACCCAAAAAAGTATTACGATGGCTACTACTTTAGTAGCGGGATCAACGTTTATCCCGACCTTAGGGCATGCGGCTGAAACGGCAACGGCAGAAACTAGCAACGACCTTAAAGTCGTTGAACAAACAACAATCAGCAGTACACCTGAAACCGACAGCACGCCAGTTGAGGAAACCACAGAATCGACGCCAGCACCTGTTGTGACCGAAGAAACTTCGGAAACGACGGAGGAGTCAGGGACGGAAGCAGTTACTGAGGGATCAGAAACAGCGACGACAGAAAGCACAACAGTCGCTAGTGATGAAGTCTTAGAAGCAGATGAAGTACCATCAGCCCTTTCTGATTTGACTAGTCGGGCATTATTTTCACGGGCAACGATCGATCCGGCTGCCTTTATCAGTCAGATTTGCGGCTATGCAACGGAAGTGGCGGCAGCAAACGATCTGTATGCCTCTGTTATGATGGCACAAGCGATTTTGGAATCTGGTTGGGGCGCCTCGACTTTGACGACCACGGCCAACAATATGTTTGGGATCAAAGGCAGCTACAATGGCCAATATGTAACAATGGATACGTATGAAGATGATGGTTCCGGCAATTATTATTTGATCAGCGCTAAGTTTCGGAAATACCCATCATTAAAAGAGTCTTTTGAAGACAATGCATATGTGTTGCGCAACACGAGTTTTTCTAGCGGCAACTACTATTACAGCGGTGCATGGAAAAGCAATACGACCTCTTACACGCAAGCAACCGCTTGGCTACAAGGGCGGTATGCAACCGATACTTCTTATGCCAGCAAATTAAACAATTTGATCAGTACGTATAATTTAACGCAATATGATACTGGCAGCTCAAACACAGGTGGCGGCAATAGCAATGAAACGATCGTCAGTGATGAAACAGCGATCAATCAGCAGATGAAAACCACGGCCTCTATGAATATTCGTTCCGATGCTTCCACGAGTGCCTCTATTACTGGTTCGTTAGCAGCTAATACGACGTTTACGGCAACGGCGACCAAAACCGGCACCAGCGTCAATGGCAACACCACGTGGTATAAGATTTCTGGCAAAGGTTGGGTCAGCGGCGCGTATTTGACGAAGGTTTCGACCGACTCTTCAAACAACAATAGCGGATCAGGCAACACCGGTTCTGACAATAGCAATTCTGGTACGACGATCAATAAGCAAATGAAGACGACGGAAGCGATGAATATTCGTTCTAGCGCGTCCACTAGCGGATCAGTGGTGGGCTCGCTTAGCAAAGGCACGACCTTTACTGCCACTTCTATGAAAACCGGTACATCAGTCAACGGCAATAAAAATTGGTACTATGTCTCTGGCAAAGGTTGGGTCAGCGGCGCCTACCTTACTGAAGTGACCAACAATAATGCTTCTGAAGCGGAAAAAGAAGACAATGGTTCAAGCATCAATCAACAAATGAAAACGACGGCCGCATTGAATGTTCGCTCCGATGCTTCTACTAGCAGCCGTGTCGTGACAACGCTTGGTCAAGGGGTGACCGTTACCGTGACAGCGAAAAAGAACGGCACTTCAGTGGAAGGCAATAAAACGTGGTACTACGTTTCTGGCAAAGGTTGGGTCAGTGGTGCCTACTTGACAACAACCAGCAGCTCTTCCAATAATAACGGTTCAACAACCACAAATCAGCAAATGAAAACCACCGAGATTTTAAATGTTCGTTCCGATGCTTCTACCAGCAGCAGTATTACTGGTTCTTTAAGCAAAGGGGCAACCGTCACGGTTACCGCAACAAAAACCGGGACGACCGTCAATGGCACGAACAAATGGTATTATGTTTCTGGGAAAGGTTGGGTCAGCGGTGCCTACTTAACAGCTGCTAGCAGTGGGGCTTCTAATACGAATACCAGCAGCAGTAGTTCAACGAAGACGCATACGGTGAAATCAGGTGACAGCTTATGGTCACTGGCACAAAAATACAACACCAGTATCAGTCAACTCGCATCATGGAACAACATCAACAGCAGCTATACGATCTTTGTCGGACAAAAACTGATCGTTTCCAAGTAACAAGCAAAAAAACCGCGTGCAAGCCATTGGCTCACGCGTTTTTTTTATGCTGGATCAAGCGTTCACTAAGCTGCTAGCGGTTTATCAAGAAACTACTTGTTTTTCGTAAGCGCAATCAAACTATTTGGTCAATCATAGAACCCTGCGTTAGAATGAAAGAAGCAATAGAAATTGCTAGTCTTAAAAGAATTGCTTCAGAACCAGAACAATCGAAGCGTACACAAAATAAGGAGGATTTCACATGCACAACAGAAACCTAACGATTATTGGCAGTTACGACACTCGAACAGAAGTATTACCGGTTATTGAGCAATTGACAAACGAAGGCTATGGCAAAGAGGATATCGTGCTGTTTGCGAATCAAACAGTCATCGATCAATTTGGGTTAGAATCCATCGATGATGTGGAAGTGGAGCAGGCAGCTAGTGAGGATGAAGATCGTTCGCTTTGGGAAAAAATCAAAGATGCTTTTTCTTTCGGCGATTCCGATCATAGGCATGATGAGCATGATCCGTTATATGGTTATCGTGATGACCTTGAACGAGACAAACTCGTTGTCGGCGTCTACGATTATCAGCCGATGGACAAAATAACCGATCGTGATGCAGATACTGGTCCGATCATCGATCAACCGTTACCAGGCGAAACAGCGATGCCTGATGAGTCCGTTCATCCAACGCCGCGCATGGGAGACAGTGATATTGAAGCTCCGATTCATGACCCGAATCATCTGCGTAACTTATAAGTAGAAGGACTTCTTAAGTAAAGGAACCATTAAAGCCAGAGGAACGAGCATCCGTCGTATCTGCCAACCCTTAGTGAAGGGATGGGCCCGCAGGTGATCGGCAGTTGTCCTCGGGCTTTTTTTGTGCAACGGACAATCATGTCTTTGTCATCTTTGAAAATAAAACTTAATTTGTTGACGGTTGCTTTTTTTTGTATAATATAAGAATGAGATAGATCGTTGTCGGAAGGTCCAACCACTTTTTTGGGGAAAGGATGGGGAGTGCGATGAAATTCAAGTTCAATATGCAGTCGGCATTAGTCAGTTGTTTTGTTGCGGTTTTTTTGAGTGTGGCGATCAATCAAGACGCCAATGCCTTTGTTGCCGCGCCCTTTGTACGAGATTCTTCCAGTAGTTCCTCTGAGCCACCTTACCAGACAGCAAGCAGCAGTATCGAAGAAACCTCTGATTCCAGTCAGATTTTTTATGAAGCCAGTGTTAGTTCTTACACACCGTCTTCAACGACTAGTCGCTCGATCGAAGCGTCGACAAATGAAGGCACGTCTGTTTCCGTAAGTGAAGCAGAGACAGAGCCTAGCGTCAGCACTTCAGCAAGTAGCGAAAGCAGTTCGAGTACCGCGCCCAGTGGCGGATCAACCACCACCAGCGATACTTCTAGCAGTAGCGCTAGTAGCAGTTCTTCAAGCTCTTCCAGTACGAGTTCGACCAGTACTACAACAAGCAGCTCCAGCAGTGAAACGACTGAGCCGTCTTCAGAAACCTCCAATAGCGACGAGGAAGCCGCGGAAGATACGAGTGAAAATGTTGATCTAACAGTCGAAGGGGCTCACTGAGCCTGACTGTAAAAATCAATCTCATCTAAAGGGACCATTTCAGCTAGGCCTTGTGCCTAGCTTTTTTATTTGCTTATGTTCAGAGCCATGAACACACCAAGTGAACGAAAGATGCGCGATTTCTCACTCTGAGACATCAAAAAATAGCAAAGAGGAAGGTTTTGTTGGCGGATTGCTGGAACAGAAAAGAGCCGTCTTACGTTTTTATTCACTGCCTCCATAAAAAAAGCTGGACTTGCAAGCATATCATAAAGTGATTCTGAGTAGTTTCGCTATAATAAGTGCGAGGAGGGGTGTTATGGGAAAGTATTTTAAGCACTTCGAAAAATTGATTAGTGTTGTGGTTGATATTATGTTAGGACTGTTGGTTCTGTTGGTTTTGGTGGTGATGGCGGAAGCGATCTACAAAATCGTTGTCCATGTGATCCCACTGCATGAAGTTAGCGATCTTTCTTTATTGATCGAAGAGATCGCAACATTGTTTATTTTACTGGAAATTATTTTGATGTTATTGCGTTACGTAAAAGAAGGTCACCATATTCCGGTGCGCTACTTGATTTTGATCAGTATCACAGCGATTTTAAGGGAGCTGCTTTTAGCGCAAGGAAAAGGGTTAGAAACGCTCTTTTTAGCCTTAGCGATCTTGGTCTTGATCATTGTGCTGCAGGCGTTGGAAAAACTCAAAGCCTTTCATAGTTCCAAAGGACTGTAAAAAAAATCATCCGATTGGTTGACGAATGACTCGTCAAGGGATCGGATGATTTTTTAATTCTTCAAAAAGCACGCGGCTTTCTTGCTGTAGCCGCTTGCCGATATCTGTTTGCCCTACCGTTGTTCTTTCCGTTTGCCGCACGACGATTTTTTTCTGAGTGACGATGTCACGTCGCTGCTGGATGGCTTGCTGGCGATCTGTAAAGGGTTGATGGGCTGCTAAGGTCATACCAAAGGAATTTGACAACAGCGTGTAACCGGCAATGCCTGTGACGGATTGGTAGGAGCGGGAAAGTCCGCCATCAATTACCAATAAACGACCATTTGCCTTGATGGGCGTCTCACCTTTACGCACTTTGACAGGGGTGTGGCCATTGATGATGTGACCTGTCGGCGGCAGACCGAAGGCAGCTAGGACACGGCAGCAGAAATCTTCGTTTTCCCTTAAAGAATAATAGGCATTTTTTTGTTCTTTATGGGTGTTGCGATCTGCTATAAAGTAGCGCTCAAAGGTTTTCATGGCTTTTTTGCCGAAGAGGGAAGAGCCTTCGCCACACCAAAGATACCAGATCATATCGGTGGCAAGGTCTGTTTGGTTTTCTGGTTGGGCAAAGCTTTCCTGCAAACATTGCTGAAAAAAGTCCATCAATGCTTTGCCTGCTAAGGGCTGCTGCTGGAAAGTAAAGGCCAGGAAATCGCCGTTTTCCCGACAAGGCAGGCAGCCGTGATACAGCAGGTTGTCGTTGAAGCGCTGGTACAATGTGCCATGCTCGACCAAAAAGCGCATATGCGCAGCTAAGCGGGGCGAGCATTGAAATTGGCTCAGCAAATCTTGCAGTACCTCATGTTCTTCGGCTGTCAAACGGTAAGGATCATCGGGATCTACTAGTTGAAAACAGCCGTTGATCAAAGGATAGGTCTGGTCTAGCTGGATTTGTTGCCGATCTTGAGACAAGCGATGCAACAAGCAGCGCTCTGCCATCGCAAATGCTGGACGCCGCTGGATCACGGCTGCTTCGACTTTGAATTGGATGATGGCAAATGCCTGCTGCAAAAGCATGGCGGCTTTTTTTTGTTGGCTTGATAAAGGATCCACTGTTTTTTGCGGATAAAAGCCTTCATTTTCTGTGTAATATTTTTGGCTAAAAGCCAGTGCTTTTGATAGATCGATCCCATAACCATCTTGTAATAATGCCAGATTGCCGTAGCGAGCAGCGATGCGAATCGTATTGGCCAAACAGGGCAGCGAGCCGCAAAAGCTACCGATCCACAAGATATCATGGTTGCCTAGCTGAATATCCAGTGAAGGCAAAGTCATCAAGCGATCGACGATTTTGTCTGGCGCCGGTCCTCGATCATAGATATCGCCTAAGACATGGAGATGGTCCACTACGAAGCGTTGAATCAAGTACGCCAACTCTTGGCAAAAAAGCGAGGCTGCCTCTAATTCGATGATCTTATCAAAAATCGCCTGATAGTAAGCTTCTTTATTGAAGTCGGCATCATATTGGTACAACAGTTCTTCTAAGATGTAAGCAAAAGAAGTCGGTAATGCTTTGCGTACCTTGGAGCGTGTGTATTTACTGGAAGTAAAGCGGGCAACTTTCACTAGCTGTGCCATCTTCAAGCGCCAATCGGCAGGGGTCCAGGCCTGTTCTTGTAATAGCTCCTCTGGATAATAAATGACAAAACAAAGTTCGGTCTGTTCTTCTTTCGTCAAGACGCCAGTAAACAAAATCTCGACTTTTTCTCGGATACTGCCAGAACCATTCCGCAAAATATGGTCAAAGGCATCGTATTCGCCATGCAGATCGCTGACAAAGTGCTCGGTGGCTTTCGGCAGCTGCTGGATGGCTTCCAAGTTGATGATCTCGGTCAGGTTTGCCAAGGCGTCTTTATTGAACATGGGCCTGTTCTTTGGCTTGTTCTTCAATCAGCATCGCGCTTTCTTCAATGGAGCGTTTGCTGACATCGATCACCGGAATGTTAAGCTTTTTGAACCATTCATTCGCGTAGGCTAATTCTGCTTCGATTCGTTCACAATTGGTGTAATGGGTCTCTTCTTTCAAGCCCAATGAATGCATCCGGGACCGCCGGATTTCCGTAAGGGATTCTGGATTCGTAGTCAAACCGACCATTTTCCGTGGGTCTACTTGGTGCACTTCGGCTGGCAAAGCGACTTCAGGAATCAAAGGCAGATTCGCCACTTTGTAGCCACGATTTGCCATGTATAGGCTCAATGGGGTCTTTGAGGTTCGCGAAACCCCTAAGAGGACAAAGTCAGCATCGAGAAATCCCCGTGGGTCTTTGCCGTCGTCGTATTTTACGGCAAATTCCATCGCTGCCACCCGGCTGAAATATGCTTGGTTCAAGCGATGCAAGGCACCAGGCTCTTGGACGGCTTCTACACCGAATGTTTTTTCTAGCATCGTGGTCAAAGGCGACATAAAATCGACATACTGCAAACCAGTCCGTTTGGCAAAGGCATCAACAAAAGCGACTAATTCTTTATTAACTAAGGTGGTAACGACGATCGATTTGTCTAGCAAGGCATCTTTGAGGATCTCGCCTAAGCTCTCTTCATCATTAGTAAAGGGAAAGAGCTGGATATCTGAAAGGTCGATCGTGGGAAACTGCGCGGAAACGGCGGCGATCAGCTTTTGTGCCGTTTCGCCTACGGAATCTGAAATCAAATATATTCGAACGTTCTTCATTGTTTTTGCCCCCTAAAAGTGTGTGTTGTCACTGTCATTGCCTGCTTGAATAAAGTAATTCATCAGACGTGTCTTCGTGATTTTGCCGATGACTTTTTTTGGTTCCTGCGGATCGACCACAGGCAAGGTATCGACTTCATGTCGTCCTAACAACGTACCAGCCGTCAAGATCGTTTCTGCCGGTGTGATGGTCACGATGTTTGGCATGCGAGTCATGATCATCGCTACGGGTGTTTTTTCCGGTGCGGCATTGCTGATCGCAAAGCGCAGCAGATCTTTGCGGGAGAGTACCCCGATCAGTTCGTCTTGGTCATTTTTGACATAGAGGGAACCGACATCGTACATAAACAAAGTCGTGACTGCTTCATAAACGGAGACCGTTTGTGAGATCAGCAACGGTGGGATCATGACTTCTGCAACTTTGGTATGGTAGAGTTTTTCGAAAAGCAAAGGCTCAACGGTTTGTCCTGTGTAGAAATAGCCGACTTTCGGTCGGGCGTCTAATAAACCGGTCATGGTTAAAATCGATAAGTCATTCCGCAAGGTTGCGCGGCTCAAACCCAACTGCTTCGCAATGGTCTCCCCACTGATGGGCTGATGCTCTTTGACGATCTCAATGATTTTCATTTGTCTTTGGCTTAATTCCAATGTGTCACCTTCTTTCTTTTATGTGCTATGCTATTGATTATATGATTTTCCGAATGAAAAGGCAATCCTTCTCTTTTAAAAAGGATAAATCCCTTAAAAGTTTTCTTTTTTTGGCTTGACGATTAAATGTGTCATACTATATACTGCTAATTAATCGAAATAGTATATAACATTTAAAGGGAGGAACATGATGGAAAAAGCAGTCGTATGGTTTTCAGAAGGCACGAAAGAGCAAAAAGCACTATTAGGCGGGAAAGGGGCAAATCTTGCGGAGATGACCAATTTGGGTTTGCCTGTTCCTCAAGGATTTATCGTCCCGGCCACCATTTGCCTGACCTATTTAGAAGAACAGGTTCTTCCTGAGGCGATCATCAAGCAAGTCAAAGCTGCCATCGAAGAATTGGCAGTCCGCAGGAACAAAACATTTGGCGGACTGCAGTCGCCGTTATTGGTTTCTGTCCGCAGTGGTGCCAAGTTTTCCATGCCAGGGATGATGGATACGATCTTAAACCTTGGGTTGAATGATGAAACCGTCCAAGGGTTGGCTCAGCAGACGGGGGACCCCGTCTTTGCTTATGATTGTTACCGCCGTTTGATCCAGATGTATGGGGATGTGGTGAAAGGTGTAGCAAAAGAACACTTTGAAGCCTATTTGACAGATTATAAGAAACGGCAGAATTATGTGTCAGACCAAATGATGACCGGCAATGATTGGCAAATGATCTGCCGCGTGTTTCAAAGTATTTATATGGAACATACTCAAGAAGCGTTTCCCCAAGACCCGTTTCAGCAATTATTGGCAGCCATCACGGCAGTTTTTCGCTCATGGAACAACCCACGGGCCAAGACCTACCGTTCCCTCCATCGGATCCCTGACGATCTAGGGACTGCCGTAACGATTCAAGAAATGGTTTTTGGCAACAGTGGGATAAATAGTGGGACGGGTGTCGCCTTTACCCGCAATCCAGCAACCGGGGAACCGGGACTTTTCGGCGAATTCCTAGTGTGTGCCCAAGGGGAAGATGTGGTTGCTGGCATTCGTACACCACAACCGATCCAAGCGTTGGCACAGCAGCATCCCATGATCTATCAGGAACTAAAGCAACTGGCTGAGGGTTTGGAGGATCACTATCAAGACATGCAAGACATTGAATTTACCATCGATGACGGCCAGTTGTTTGTCTTGCAAACAAGAAACGGCAAACGAACCGCCGCTGCGGCAGCACAAATTGCAACGGATATGGTCGCAGAAGGTCGGATCACTATCAGGCAGGCACTAGATCGCATCACACCAGAAATGATCGATCAATTGCTGCACCCGTTATTTGCCCCCGAAGCCTTACAGCAAGCCGAAGCCTTTGCGCAGGGCTTGCCGGCTAGTCCAGGGGCAGCTTCAGGACATGTCTATTTCACTGCAGAGGCAGCGGAAAAAGCCAGCCGCACAGGAGAAAAAGTCCTGCTGCTGCGGCAGGAAACCTCACCTGAAGATATTGAAGGTATGGTGGTGAGTGAAGCGATCATTACCGCTCGTGGGGGGATGACTTCGCATGCGGCGGTGGTCGCCCGTGGTCTGGGGGTCTGCTGTGTGGTAGGGTGCGAGGCATTAAGTGTCGATGTATTTTTGAAGCAGGCTCGCTGTGGTGAGTTGCTGATTGAAGAAGGTGACGTGCTTTCGGTAGACGGCAGTACTGGCAAACTGTATCAAGGGAAGCTGCCTATGACCAGTGTCCAGGAGCGAGTCTTATTGGATCAGCTTTTGACGTGGGCACAAGCCCAGGCAGATCTAAAGGTTTACGCAAATGCGGAAACGAAAAATGACATTGAGGCTGCGCTGGCCTTTGGTGCAGCGGGCATCGGCTTAGCACGGACGGAGCATATGTTTTTTGGGGAAGCGCGTTTGTGGAAAATGCGGGAAGTCATCTTGGCAGAAACAAAGGCGGAACGATTGGCGGCGTTGGCTGAGATCAAGGCATATCAAAAAGCCGATTTCCAAGAAATGCTGCAGGCCGCGCAAGGAAAGAAGTGCACGATTCGTTTATTAGATCCGCCACTCCATGAATTCTTGCCCCATGAGCATGAACGCCTTGAAATGGCTCGCCGTAGTCAAAAATCATTGGCAGTGATCGAGCGGCGAATTGACGAACTGCAAGAGGTCAATCCCATGATGGGGCATCGCGGCAGCCGCTTAGGACTGAGCTATCCAGAAATTTATGAAATGCAAACAGCGGCGATTTGTGAAGCGGCTGTGGAGTTGCGGCAGCAAGGAGTCGAGGTAGAGGCGGCGATCTTATTGCCCCTGATCAGTTTGCCTGCAGAGCTGCAGGTGTTGAAAGAGACGTTGACACAGGTGATCGCTCAAGCAGAAGCAACCCTGCAGCAACCGTTGCACATCGAGATCGGCATGATGATCGAGACACCTAGAGCGTGCTTGATTGCTGGGGAGTGTGCTGAAGAGGCGGCGTTCTTTAGTTTTGGTACCAATGACTTGACCCAAATGACCTTTGGCTTTTCGCGGGATGATGCCGGTAGCTTTATTCAAGCCTATTTGCAGTCGGGGATCTTACAAGAAGATCCTTACCAGCACTTAGATCAGGCGGGCGTTGGCACATTGATGCGTCAAGCGATCGCTGGCGTAAGAGATCGTCAGCCAGAGCACTCGATCGGTGTTTGTGGCGAAGTCGGCAGCGATCCCTATTCCATTGCATTTTTGCGAGAGATCGGCATCGACTATGTTTCTTGCTCCCCATACCGAATTCCTGCTGCCTGGTTAGCGATCGCCCAATCGGCCCCCATCATCGAAGAGGCGTCAGTGGGCTCCCGCTAAAATAGGAGAAAAAAATACACCGCAGTCCACTAGCAAGGTTCACTTGCTTGGTGGATTACGGTGTGTTCGTGCAGCGTCGTTCTTACAGGGGCTGATCCGTTTTTTGGATCGCAGGTTTGCGTCCTTTTAAATACCAAGTGATCCCAATGACATGGGCGAGGTAGATGGCAACGAGGACGAAACGTACCAGCAGATTAGGGATCAATAGTGCAGGAATTGCAAAGACTACCAGCATCATGGCAAACATCCGAACCATTCCCTTAGTGCTCAGCTGTTTTTGTACGAGTGGTTTTTCAATGTATTTTTGATAATTTTCTGATTGAACCAAGCGTTGATAATAGGTATCGGAACTCCGCAGCCAGAAATAAGCCGTCAGCAAGTAAAAGACCGTTGTAGGTAAGAAAGGCAAAAAGATTCCTAACGTACCTAAACCGAATGTCAGTGATCCACAAAGAAAAAACAGTGTTTTTTTCAAAAGTAACCCTCCTTATTTGGGTGTTTCGTGTCTTACCCTCAGTATAACGGAGGAGGGGCAGCTTGAACATGCGTTTTGTGCTTTTCCCCGTTTTTTAGCGGCAATAAGAGTTTTTCTTCCCCATACTCCTGCTTTTTTGATAGACTAGAAACAACACAAAGGGGGAAGCAGCATGGAAACGATTGAATTGAATACCGGCATTCAGATTCCAGTGATCGGCAGTGGGACGAATACATTTGGAAAAGAAAACCGAGAATACCAAGGTGCGATCAATGATGATACGACAGAGCTATTGACTGCCATCAAGCTTGGGTATCGGCATTTTGATACGGCGATTTCTTATCGCAACGAAGCCGTGGTAGGCAAAGCCATCAAGGAAAGCGGGATCGACCGCAGCGAATTTTTCCTGACTTCTAAGATTCCTGGCAAACCGGAGTACACGCAAGATGCAGCTGCCGTGAAAGCGTCTGTTGAAGCGAGTTTAGCAGCCTTGCAGACGGAATCGATCGATCTTTATTTGATCCATCATCCGTGGGACAACTTGGCAGAGATTGCCGCTGTCTGGGCGGTTCTTGAGGCTTATGTCGATAAAGGAGTCTTAAAAGCGATCGGGGTGTCCAATTTCCAAGAAGAAGAACTTAGCTATTTATTGGCAAACAGTCGGATCAAACCAGCGGTCAATCAGATCGAATCGCATCCGGGCAAGTGGAATGATGCGATCATCGCGTATTCCTTAGCCAATCAGGTAGTGCCAGAAGCCTGGGGGCCACTTTCCCGGATTTCAGAAGCGGCTCGGGAAACCTTGGCCCAAATCGGTGAAGCGTATCAAAAAACCTGGAGCCAAGTGGTCTTGCGTTACCAAATCGAGCGTGGGGTGATCGTGATTCCGAAATCCCATTCAGAAAAACATCAAGCCGAAAATTTAGCGCTCTTTGATTTCGCTTTGACGGCGGAAGAAAAAGCTGTCATCAAAGAGTTATAGATAATAAAAAGCAGTCCCATTAAATGGGACCCTACAGCCAGTGCGGAAACTTCCGTGCTGGCTATTTTTATGCAGTCGCAACGCTCCTTGATGACTGAGGAGCTTTTCTATTCGTTACAACAGCAACCGTAAGCCTTAGCAAAAAAGAAAATGCGCTTGCAGCCGTTTCTGCCAATGAACCCTCTTAATCATTCAAAGAAATAACCGATTATCCTTACTAAGGGTCGTCTATGGACGAGTCTTCATTGGATCGTGTGAAATTGGAAATGAAGGAGTGGCACAGTTGTGAAAAAAAGAAAAAAGACGATAGGAATTTATGTGATGATCACCTTGATGCTGGTTGCGGGGATCCCGATCATTGTCATGCTGACAAGTTCCTATTTAACCACCAAGAACTTATTGATTGAACGAAATGATTTGAACAAAGAAAGTGCCGTCAATTTGATCTTGGCGGAAGAAAAGAGTTTGCGCCGATCGACGGAAAGCAAATTGAAATCAATGGCTGAACTGCCAGCGATGAAAACAGAATTCAGTATGGGGCGTATCCGTTCAGATCTTTCTTTAGCGATTGCTGGAAGCAACAGCTTCTTAGCAGTGACTTTTGGGACAGAAGATGATGAGTATGTGACCTTCAATCCCTTACCGGATGATTATAAGCCTACGATTCGTCCGTGGTACAAAGGGGCCGTGAAAGCCGAAGGAGAAGTGTATTGGACAGCACCTTATTTAGATACGGTGTCGAATCAATTTGTGACGTCGGCTTCAATCAGGGTCAAAAATTCCCATAATCAAGTGGGGGTTTTAAGCGTCGATGTTTCCTATGAAAGCATTCAAAACATCTTGTCTTCCTTTACCGTAGGGCGGACTGGGAATGTCACCTTAGTTTCAGAATCTGGGGTCATCGTGACCTCAAAAAACACCAAACAAATCGGTAAGAATATCAAAGAAGAAGAAGTATTCCAAAAAATCAAAGAAGCTAAAGATCCGACAGGCATGGTTGGCTTAGGCGACTCGAATAAAGTCAACGATGTGTTGTATGACAAGTCTGCTGATTCCAATGTTTGGGCGTACTCCGAAGTCAAAGCTAGTGATCTAGACAAAGAATTAGGAGCGTTAGTCCGCACCACCATTATCGTTACGATCTTGATGTTGCTCTTTGTAGGACTGGTTTCTTATGCCGCGATCAAAGTAGTCGCAGCAATCATCGATTGCTTCAATCGTTACTTTAGAAAAGTTGGTGAAGGCAAACTAGAGAAGATGAGCAAAACCAAAAGAGCCAAAGGCGAAAAATGGACATGGGCGCAATTGGCACGCCGAGTTGTTTATCCAGACAAAGCAGGCAATGAGATCCAGCAAATGGCGGACAATTACAATGTGATGATCGAAGGCACGGGTGCATTGATCCAAAAAGTCCAAAAAGAAAGCAACAGTGTCGCAGGAATGTCGGATTCTTTATTAGAATTGTCAAAACAAACCAATATTGCGACAGAAGAAGTCTCTCAAACCATTACAGGTATTGCTGAAGTGACCGGTGCTCAAGCCCAAGAAACAGAATACAGCGTGTCCCAAATGCAAAACCTCTCGCAAGTCGTGAAAGAATTACGAGAAAATGTTGGCGGCATGAGCAGCAAATCGCAAGAATCTACGAAGATCAATCAAGAAAACTTAACGATCATGGATCAAGTCGATGACAGTTGGCGACAAGAGTTGGCACAGATGGAGCGCTTGATGTCGAACATGACGGGAATGAATGATAGTATCCAAAACATCAACTCGATCATTAGGGTCATCAACGATATTTCTTACCAAACCAACTTGCTAGCCTTGAATGCATCGATCGAGGCCGCAAGTGCAGGTGAGTCGGGCAAAGGCTTTGCCGTCGTGGCTGCTGAAATCCGTAAATTGGCGGAACAAAGCAAAGCCTCTACCAAAGAGATCGAAGCGATCATTGAAGAAATTCGTGAGCAATCTAGTCAAATGGTTAAACAAACGTCGGCGTCTGTCAAAGGTGGCGTTCGCCAAACCAACTTGATCAAAGAAGCGATCTCGTCTTCAAAAGAAGTTTTCCAACGCAGCAGCTATATGATCGAAGGCATCCATCATATTGAAGCAGCCAGTGCCCGTATCGAAAATATTCAAAACAGTGTACTGGAAAACTTAGAAAACATTTCCGCATCAACGGAAGAAAATGCCGCTGGTACACAAGAAGTTTCCGCAAATGCAGAAGAAGTCTTGGCAACCATGGATGAATTTACCAACCATGTGGCAGACCTCAGAGACATTGCAGAAGAGTTGAAGCGATTGACCAATCGTTTTGAAGTGGAGAAATAATTGATTGTCTAGCGAAAGCTGATTAACCCCCCCATTACCAATAAATTCGTTGGTAATGGGGGTTTTTCGATGGAGATAGTCAAAAAAAGCCGTCAAATGGGCTAAAAAGGTTTGTCAGAAAACCGCGGGGCAAGGCGTGAAACATCTGTTATAATGAAAAAAGCAGCAACCAGTGGGGATCTTTTGCCAAATAAAAACTTTAAAAGGTGACGTATGGTTGATCATTATGAAAGCGCATAAAAGATAGAGGAGAAAAGGGGGGAGATAGTTGCTGAAGATCTTTGGAAAAGAATACCAATTGATTCGTCTCGCTTCTTGGTTGATATTGGTTATGGGTATCATCATTTTAGGCTTAAATGGGTTGCTTTCAATGGTTTTTGACATTCCTTTTATTGACCATTCCACATTGGTGGGCATTGTCCTCATTTTTTATGGATATTGCAATTTGTTTTTCAAGGAGTAGTATTTGGCTAGGAAACAACTACTGTTCCTATTAAGAAAAGTAGAGAAAAGGGATTTTCATTGTTTAGGAGGGGAAAAAATGGCGGAAGAATATATGATTGAAGCACAAAGTGGTGCTGCAGTATTGGTTAAGAGTGGTAGTAAGATTGAGATTATCGATGTAGAAGGACAACAAGTAGTTGATTTTTTTGCGGTTAATCCAACAGATCCTAAAGAATACTTGTCTGCTGGAGTCACTATTGATTGTAATGAAAGTTTGAAGGTCAGCACAGGGGATCGTCTCTATACCAATCAGTACAAGAAAATGTTTACGATCGTTGAAGATGATGTGAAGGAACATGACTTGTTGCACCCATGTTGCCGTCCAGAGATGTATGACTTTTTTTATGATACTGGGAAAAATCACCCTAGCTGCTTGGCAAATATCAATCGATCACTGATGGATGTTTTAGGACACCAACGAGATGAAATCACGCCGTTTAATATTTTTATGTATACAAAAATATTACCTAATGGCAAACTTTCCGTCGAGACACCTTTGTCAAAAGCGGGAGATAAAATCGTCTTAGTAGCAGAAATGGATGTGTTACTTGCAGTCGCCGCTTGCAGTGTTTCTGAAAGTAGTTGCAATGGGGGAGAATGTACCCCGATTAAACTGGTCATTGAAGAATGATTGGTCATAGGTAATGAGTGTGCAGCGCCTACGCTAATAGTATACTTTTTGCTATATTTCTAAGAGAGCCGACATTCTCTTAGAGTGATTGGCAGGATGTCGGGACTGAATGGTTCTTGGTTTGATTGCTGCACCAGCTACCTCAGGAAAAACGATCCCCTATTATTTATAAGGGATCGTTTTTTTGTTTAAATAAGTCCATTCATTGAGTAACTGCCGCTTCGGTTCGTTGGATGATCATCTCCACGCGGCGGTTTTCCGAGCGGCCTTGGGGGGTGTTGTTATCGGCTTTCGGTTCGGTATCGGCAAAGGCTTGAATGGCAGCATTTTTTTCTAAAACAGCGCCTTTGCTGATGAAGTATTCCATAACGGTAATGGCACGAGCGGAACTAAGATCCCAGTTAGATTGGTAGCGGCCATTGCCTTTTTCCGGTACGTTATCGGTATGCCCGGCGATCACGATTTTGTTAGCTTTTAGTTTTTTCAGTGAGTCCGAGAGTAGATCCAGTGACTGACGAGTGGTGTCCGTGATCTCGGCGCTGCCAGAGGCAAACAAAATACTGCTAGCTAACGTGATATGCAAGCCATCAGATTCCAAGCGAACTTCTGTCTGGTCTTTTAATCCAGAAGCGGCGAGTTCTTGTGACAGCTGGTCGCTGATTTTTTCTAGCTGTTGATTTTCCAGTTGGGTCCGAACTGCTGCTTCTTGCGCTTGTGCTTCGGCAGAAGTGGCGGCTTTTTTTCGCGGCGTGGTCTCGCCCATATCGATCACTGACCCGATGACGGAGGCATTGCTGTGGTGGCTGGAAAGGATGGTGCCGAATTCGCTTCGGATTTCTTGGAACTTCTCATCATCGACTTTCGCCATGGCAAACATGACGATGAACAAAGCCAGCAGTAAGGTCAACATATCCGAGTAAGGCAAAAGCCACGCTTCGTCTACATGTTCTTCATGTTTCTTTTTTCGTTTCATGTCGCTTCACCCTTTATAATTGTTCTTGCCGTTTTTTTGGATCGATCAAGCTGTATAATTTTTTCTCAATGCTTTTCGGTGATTGTCCGGCTTGGATCGCTAAGACCCCTTCCACGATGATCGACATCATTTGGACCTCTTGCTCCGATTTTAAGGTCAGTCGTGAACTAAAGGGAATGAACAGCACATAACCGAAGAAAATACCGTAAAGGGTCGCCACGAAAGCCGCCGAGATCATATGACCCAGTGCTTCTACATCCTCTAAATTGCCTAGCGCCCCAATCAGTCCGATCACGGCTCCTAACACCCCTAAGGTCGGGGAACTCGTGCCGGCGGTTTTAAAAATAGCCGAGCCGATGCGATGCCGTTCTTCGATCCCATAGATCTCATTTTCCATGATTTCTTGGATCTGTTCGGCAGCGATGCCATCCACCACCATTTCCAAGCCCTTTTTTAAAAAAGGATCTTCTAAGTTTTGGATAGCACCTTCAAGAGATAGTAGGCCATCGCGCCGAGCTTGGTTGGCTAATTCAACGATGGTATTGATGGTTGTTTTTAAGTCGTATTCTTTATTTTTCAGCAGAACGCCGAAGATCTTCGGGATTTTTTTGATATCACTGCTGGGAAATGAATTGATAACGGCTGCGATCACACCGACGAAAATGATGATCGCGGCTGCCGGATTAATCAAAACGGCCACATTGGCACCTTTTACAATCATCCCAACCACCACAGATATCAATCCTAAAATAATACCGATCAGCAAGAAAAAATCCATTTGTTGCGTCCTCCTAAATTCTATTTCCAGGTTTTAAACCCTCATTTATTTTATCGGTGAATTAAAATCATTCTTAATAGCAAAAAAAAATAATCCAAAAAATAACTAAAATAAATTTTCTGCTTCTCTTTTTTTTGTTCTTTTTTTGACAAGTTTCGTCAAATTTTTGAAATGGTACAGCTTGCAATTTTTGTGAATATTTATAGATGGTACCGTTTTTTTTCGTGAAGTATTTCTCAGGGTTTGTCATACCATCAAACACAAATGAAAATGTTTTAATCAATTTTTCGAATAATGCTTGTTTTTTTATCAAAAAAATGATTTTGATCAAAAAGTATAGATATGCTTGTAAAACGCTTTATATCGATCGTTTACTTTTTATAACTGGGGACGAAATTGCGATGAAACAGTGTTTAACAAATAACATAACATACCTGTAACTTAAATGTCATATCCGTAAAGTTGCAAAAATCAAATTGTAAAATAAAAACAATTCTACTATAATGACATCACGTCTTCTTGTTTTTTTAATCTATAACAAAAAAATCAATAAATATATTTGTTTCTGTTCCATCGGTGAAAAAAACGTTTGGTACAGAAGGTGGAAGGAGCAATTATTGTTGGATACCTATGATTTATTAAAAACAGCCATGAACGTTTCTGCACAACGCGCAGAATTGATTTCGTCTAATATCGCCAATGTCAACACGGATGGGTACAAAGCAAAACGCATCGTGTTTGAAAGCGAATTAAAGCAGGCACTCGCTTCGTCAGGGACCGACGCTGCAGTTTCTCAAGTAAAACCGAAAATCACTGAAAATGCAACTACCAGCATCAAAGACAACGGCAATAACGTGGATCTTGAAGTGGAGATGTTGGATCAAGCAGCCAATGGGTTATATTACAGTGCATTGACCGCACAAGTCAACGGACGCTTGCAAATGATGAACCTTGTATTGAGTAATTGATAGAAAGCGCAGGAAAAATAAATGGGTATGTTTAACGGACTAACGATCAACGCGAGCGGTCTAGCATTGGAACGGTTAAAACTAGATACGATCTCCAGCAATATCGCAAATGTAAATACGAATCAAACACAAACAACCGCGGCTTATCAAAAAAAGAGTATTCTTTTTTCAGAAAATTTAAAAAATAGCCGTGAAGGTACACCGACTACATACGGTGTCAAAGTGACGGGGATCGCTGCCGATGAGACAGAAAAGCTGACCTATGATCCTACCAATCCCGCTGCCAACGACGAGGGATATGTCGGTCAATCAAATGTGGATATTGCCGATGAAATGGTGGCAATGTTGCAAGCGGTTCGAACGTACGAAGCCAATGTTTCTGCTTCAGAAATGAATAAAACGATCTTGAAAAAAGCATTAGAAATATCAAAGGGGTAACGAGAAAATGGATGGACTTTTAACGACAGGATTAACAGACTACCAAAACGTTTTGCGGACACTAGGCACGGGGGCTGCTTCAAACGAGACCAGTGTTGCAGGCGCCAAGGAAAATCAGTTTTCTTCTTACTTGACCCATGCGGTCGATCAGTTGAATCAAAAAACGGCGGTCATGGATCAAGATACTGTAAATTTGATCACCGGCGATGAAAGCGATCTAGGCAATGTGATGATTCGCATGACGGAGGCGCAACTGGCGCTACAAACAGCCGTTCAAGTACGAAACAAGTGTTTAGAAGCTTACAATGACGTGAAAAATATGCAGTTTTAGCAGTGGGTGAGGGAATAAGGATAAATGATGGATAAAGTGAAAGAATGGACAGAACAACTCAAAGACCGTTGGCAAATGCAAAGCTCTTTAAAGAAAATGATCGTTGTTCTTTCCGTTATCAGCGTTCTCGGAATCACAGCAGCTGTTTATTATTTAAATACGCGAATTGAATACGGTATCTTGTTTACGGATCTAAGCGATGCCGATGCGGGAACGATCAGCAAGGATTTGGATGAACAGCAGATCGCCTACAAATTAGCCGACAATGGGACGACTATTTTGATCGATAAGGACCAAGTCGATGAATACCGCATCAATCTTGCCGTGGACAATAAGTTACCAAATACCAGTACAGGCTTTGAATTATTTGATGATGCCAACATGATGACAACGGATGAAGACCGCAAAATCATGTATCAGCGGGCAGTAACGGGCGAACTACAGCGAGCAATCGAGTCGATCGATGCGGTCAAATCCGCCAAAGTTTTACTCGTGATGCCAGAAGAAAGTGTCTTTTCTTCGGAGGAAAGTGCGCCGACGGCCTCTATCGTGTTGTCCTTGAAAAATCAGCAAATCTCAGACGAGTCCGTGCAAGGGATCGTTACCTTGACTTCCGGCGCAGTGGAAAAGCTGAAGCCTGAAAATGTAAAAGTCGTTGATAGCGCGGGCAATACGTTGACTAGAACCGAAGATGAAGCCAGTCAATTAAGTGGCTTAAACAATAAATACATTGCCATCAAAGATTCCTATGAAAAAACGCTAGAAGAAAAAGTAGCGAAGTTGCTGACACCGATCTATGGTGCAGACAAATTCCAAGTGTCGATCAATTTAGACTTGAATTTTGACTCGATCGAGCGGAAGAAAGTCACTTATGATGACCCAGAGATCAAGAGTGAAACAGTGCAGGCAGCTGGTTCGCAAGGGACCGTCCAAGAAGCCCAAACAGGGACTGTGGATGACAATGTCTCCAATGTGACGGGCACGGACGGAGAGGGGAACAATTCCTACAGTCGCTCCGTTGAAAATGAATTGGATACCGAGACCACTACGACCATTACGGCTCCTGGCATGATCGAACGAATGACCAGCTCAATCGTGATCAATGCGAACCTTTCGCAAGCGGATCAAGCAGAATTGCAGCAGTTGATTGCTAGCGCCGTCGGCTATGACAATGATCGTGGCGATCAAATTGCGATCCAAGGGTTTGACTTTGCCCAAGCAGAGGTTGATCCAGCCGCTGATCCTCAAGGGAATGAACAGATTGCAGCTGCCAAAGGTTATGTCAAGTATGCCATCATCGGCGGTATCGTGTTGACCTTGTTCTTGGTGATCTTAATGATCGTTGGCGTGATCCGACGCCGACGCAAAGAAGACGAGTTGGAAGTGGATGTGACGGATGAAATGGTCACTTTTGCACAACCATCCGCTGCTAGTATCGGAGCGAGTAACCCGGTTGCACAAGAAGTCGTTTTTGGCGGTGTCGGTAACCGGTCTGCTGAAACGAAACCAGCGGTGCCAGAAGCATCCACACAAGAAGCCACAGCAGAACATACAGGAGAACCAACATTGGATCAAACGGCTAGAAATTATGCCGAAAGCAATCCTGAAGTAGCGGCGGAATTGATCAAAGCTTGGATGAAAGAAAAATAAGGGGGCAGCCATGGATACAATAGACGGGGTAAAAAAAGCAGCGATTCTTCTGATTTCTCTAGGATCAGATACCTCTGCAAAGATCATGAAGCTGCTGCCAGAATCATTTATACAAAAAGTGAGCTATGAGATCGCCAACATCGACTTTGTCAGTCCCGAAGAGCGGGATCAAGTGTTGGAGGAATTTTCTCATACCGCAACGGCCCGCAAATATGTCTTAGACGGCGGGATCGATTATGCCAAAAATTTGCTGAACCAAGCATTAGGCCCTCAAAAAGCCAAAGAAGTCATTGACGTATTGACTCAGATTCAGCTGCGGGAACGGCCCTTTAATATCGCTCGCAAAGCCGATGTTCAACAGTTGACCAATCTGTTGATCGGCGAACATCCACAAACGGTAGCGTTGATTTTGTGCTACATGCAGCCGGACAAAGCGGCCAGCGTCTTGTCACAGTTTCCCGATCATTTGCAAGTGGAGATCGCTGAACGGATCGGGACGATCTCCAGTACGTCGCCTTTGGTGATCGAACGGATCGAAAAAGTGATCGAGAACAAATTCTCGAATTACATTGAGAACGATACGGAAAATGTCGGTGGTGTGCACACACTGGTAGAAATCTTGAACTCAGTCAGCCGCAGCACCGAAAAGAACATTTTGAACGACTTAGAAAAGCGGCAACCGGAACTATCCAACGAAGTGAAATCCAGCTTGTTTACTTTCGAGGATATCGTGACCCTCGATCGCTTGGATGTTCAAAAAGTCTTGCGAGATGTTCAAAACGATGTGTTAGTCTTAGCGCTTAAAGGCACGACCGATGACATCAAGAACTTTATTTTCTCCAACCTCTCATCACGGGCGGTGGAAAATCTGCAAGAAGAAATTCAATTTATGGGTCCTACCCGCTTGTCTGCTGTAGAAGAAGCCCAACAAAGTGTGGTGGCTGTGATTCGACGGCTAGATGAAACCGGTGAGATCTACATCGGAAGGGGCGACCAAGATGCAGTGGTCAAATAGCAGTTTATTGAAGCAGCAGGCGGTCAAAACGACCGAAGCTGCGCGCAGTATTTTGACGGATACGACCATCAAAGCGCCGATTGAGAAACCAAGCTTAGACCCAGAACTGCAAGCGGCTAGACGTGCACGCCAGTTGGAGCAGGAACGGCATCTGCAGCAAATGGAAGCCTTGAAGCAGCAGATTTTGACCGATGCACAAGAACAAGCGGCGCAAATTCTAGCAGAAGCGAGAACGGAAGGCTTTCAAGCAGGACAAGCAGACGGCTTTCAACAAGGCTATCAAGAAGGACTCAATGCCAGCAAAGAAGCCGCGCAAGCATTGATGGCCCAAGCCCAAGCCAATGTCGCTGAAGCCGTTTCTGAGATCAACACCTTTCGCTCAGAGAAAAAGCAAGAAATGATCGCTTACGGCATGGCAATCGCTGAAGCCTTGATCAATCAACGTTTTACAGATGAGCAAGCAGGCTTCCTGCCTTTTGTGGAGTCTGTGCTATGGCAATTTGAACAACCCGATCAATTTGTGACTGTTCGCAGCCAAGAGCAGCATCTTGCAGGGTTGCGAGAATTGTTGGAAACCAAAAAGCAGACGATCAGCGGGTTTCGCTATTTACTCATGGCAGATGACAGCTTGGCGGAACACGATTTTTGTATCGAATCTGAAAATGCCTTGGTGGTTTTTGAACTGAGGAAAGAAATCGCTCGCTTTTTGAGCCAATTTCTAGAAAGCAGTGTGAAGGAATGACGTTTGAATTACCGATCACAGCGCTGCGCAAAACGGCGCAAGCACAGCCGTTTTTTACCACCTACGGCAAAGTCAGCGAAGTCGTAGGTCTGCTGATCAAAGTCGAAGGGCTGGCGGTTTTCATAGGGGAAATCTGTGAAGTCGCATTGCAAAACAAGACACATACAGCCTTAGCCGAAGTCGTAGGCTTTGTGAAAAAAACCGTGCTCCTGATGCCCCTTGATCAGCTAGAAGGCATCGGACCGGGCTGTTTGGTGCGGCCAACTGGCAAATCGTTAACGGTAAAAATCGATGATACGCTGCTAGGGCACACCTTAGATGGACTAGGGCGACCGTTAGATATGGCGCTGGAGCTGGAAAGTGCGCCAGAATATCCAGTTAGTCAAGATTCTCCTGACCCCTTTCGCCGTCAGAAAATCGCTGAGATCATGCCGACAGGTGTCCGGGCGATCGATGGTCTCTTGACCGTCGGCCTTGGCCAACGGATCGGCATTTTTGCCGGCAGCGGGGTCGGTAAAAGTACCTTATTGGGGATGTTGGCTCGTTATTGCGAAGCCGATGTCATCGTGATCGGCTTGATCGGCGAGCGGGGACGAGAAGTCAAAGAATTTATTGAAAATGATCTAGGCCCAGAAGGTTACCGCAAGTCGGTCGTTGTCTGTGCTACTTCCGATATGCCGCCTCTCGTACGATTAAAAGGGGCTCATGTGGCAACAGCGATCGCTGAGTATTACCGCGATCAAGGTAAGAAAGTCGTATTGATGATGGATTCGGTGACCCGTTTTGCGATGGCGCAGCGGGAGATCGGTCTATCGACAGGTGAACCACCGACGACCAAAGGTTATACCCCTTCTGTGTTTACAGCTTTACCGAAGTTGTTAGAACGCAGTGGGATGTCGGACAAAGGTTCGATCACGGCCTTTTATACCGTCTTGGTAGAAGGGGATGACATGAATGAACCGATCGCTGATGCGGTGCGGGGGATTCTTGACGGTCATATTCTGTTGTCCCGAAAAATCGCCGCTCAAAATCATTATCCTGCCATCGATATTCAAAACAGCCTCAGCCGTTTGATGAAGACCCTCGTTTCTGAGGAACAGCATGAACATGCGGGGGAACTAAAAGAAAACATGGCCGTTTATGCAGAGGCCAAGGATTTGATCGATATTGGTGCTTACAAGAGTGGCAGTAATGCGTTGACCGACCAAGCGATCGCGTTGCATCACCCCATCCTACGGTTTTTACAGCAAAAAGTGGATGAGCGGATCCCATTTGAACAAACGATTTTTGAATTGGCGCATTTGTTCAGTGAAGAAGCGCTGATCGAGCGCCAGCGTTCGACCATGTAAAACAGATCATAAAGGAGCAACCATGCAAGCATTTCACTTTTCCTTAGAAAAAGTATTGGATCACCGAAAAACCATTGAGCAAGAAGCCAAACGAGCGTACGCCCAAAAACAACAATTGTTGATTCAGCAAGAACAGCACCTGAATACGCTGGCACAGGAAAAAGCCCAGCTTTTTGATGTCAATGAGATGACCATCGGGCGGATGCAAGTGCAGCAACGCTATTTGCTTGCTTTGAATGCCACCATCGATGAGGTTCAGAACAAAATGTTTCACGTGAAGCAAGAATTGGCAGAGTCTTTATCGGTGGTGGTAGAAGCGCAGCAGGAACGCAAGATCGTGGAAAAGCTGCGAGAAAAACAATTTGCTGAATACACCTATGAACAGCAATTGGAAGAGCAAAAACAATTGGATGAGTTCGGCAATCGCGCCTTATTTTCTTAAAGCACTAATGTTTTAGTGATGAGATGACCTTGGGTTCAAAGCATCAGCTGAGAGGAGGTGAACAATGAAAGAGATCACAACAAGTGCCGCAACCGCTGTACCTGTCGGTAGCAAATCAAAAAAGATGGAGGCGTCACCAGAGGTCTTCAGTTTGATGATGCGACAGCTGACAGTTCAAGCAGGCAGCAACCTGCCAGCCCCTATCGAAACATCAGGGATGACGGAGCAAATCGCCGCCGCACCAGAAATGGGTACGGCCAGCAGTATGGAACATCTGCCGCAGGAGTCAGAAATCACTTCAGCAGCTGAACAATCTGCAACGACGCAAGCGCCAGAAATGAGCCAGATCAGCCAGACACCTTTTGCAGGCTTGGTTCAGGAAGCGGCACAGGCATCAATGGTAACGACGGAGCAGAACCAAACAAGCGCCACAGCAGCTTTAGCACCAATAGACGTAGCCACCACAGTCATCGACCCCTCCGAGTCTACGCTTGAAGGTCTGGATTTGATGACAAATGACAGAAGTGAAGCCGCAGCACCAACGCTTGAAACGCCTTTGCCAGAAGACTTAGTAGGCGAAGAGCAGTCCACGGCAAAAGGGATCGCGACTTTCAAGGAAATCGATTCAGTAACAAAAGCCGCGATTGCGCAGACGACAGAAGCACAGCTGAAACAGTCCACCGAAGGGACCGCTCAATTGGGCCAAACGGGACCATTGGATCAAGTGTTGCCAGTGACCCACCAAGCGACGGATACGACTAGCACCTTGCAACGCACGAATGAAACAGTCGCCAAAAAAGCGGAAGCTGTTTCTGCACAAGCCATTGCTTCTTCAGCAGTAACTGACAATGAAATGGCGGCACCAGCACTGCAGCTGCTTGATGTTTCTCCCCTTTTGACCAAGCAAGGACCAACGCCAACAAAAGCGAATATGGAACAAGCGGTCCTACCCTTAGCAAAAGCGACTACCCAACTCGTCCAAACGAGCAGCACGGCAAGCGAGAAAAAAATCACGCTGCAATTCGTTCCCGAAAAATTAGGCACGATCCAGCTTTCCCTAGAAACGAATGCCCAAGGCAGCCGCTTAGAACTGACCGTTCAGCAGCCACAAGCCAAAGAATTATTGCTGTCCATCAAGCATGAGCTAGAGCAAGTTTTGCAAAAGCAAGAGCAGCCGATCCTAGCGATCAAAGAACCTACGTTAGCTTCTGTCCAGCAGGCTAGTTCGCTGGCAAATCAATCCTTTGCCAGCAATATGATGGCAAGTGACAGTCAGTTAAGCCAACAACGTTTTTTACAGGCCCAAAAAGGACAAAGTAAAAAGCCGTTTCATCAAAGCAATACGGCTGAAGAAGAGCCGCAATTAGCACCGATCGATCATGCGATCAGTATTTTAGTGTAAAGGAGGAGACCTATGGTAGATGAAATTACAGCAGCTGCGGCCGGTATTGCCAATACATCAGCATTAACGCAAACAAAAAAATCTTCAGATATCTCCATGGATGATTTTTTGAAGATCTTAGCCGCATCTATGAGCAACCCATCGATGGGAGGCAGCGATTCTTCTGGTGGTAGCACCGACTATATCTCGCAACTGGTTCAATTTACGACCTTAGAGAGCTTGAATGAATTGAGCGAAACGTTGACGACCTCGGTGATTTTACAGCAACAGCAGCAAGCCTTTAGCTTGATCAATAAACAAGTCACTCTGATGGACGGCACAGAAACATTGTCAGGAACCATCGAAAAGGTCCGCTTTGCCAATGGCTACGCCACAATCGTCGTAAATGGCAAAGAATACAGTATGAGTGCGATCCAAGAGATTGGTGGCGAAGCAAAATGAGTTTGACGATTCAACAGGGGCTGCAAAAAGTTGCCGGGGAGCCTTATCAACATCCCCGCAAAGGCGTGGACAAACAAGCCTTTTCTGCAATGCTTGAACAAAAACAAAGCGACATCAAAGTCTCCCATCATGCGCAAAAGCGTTTGACCGCAAGAGAATTGACCTTACAAGACGATGATTATCAATCCCTTTCAACGGCGCTTAGTGAGCTCGCGGAAAAAGGCAGCAAAGAATCACTGCTCGTGTACAAAGATATGGGCTTGATCGCCGATGTCCATTCACGAACCATCATTACGGCGATGGGGATGAATGAGCTTCACACCGTCACCAATATTGACAGCGCCACATTTATCAAATAGCAGCTGGACTGAAAAGGGGCTGCAAGTATTTTCTGAATGACAGAGGAAAATACGCCAACCATAAGGAGGAAAACAAGCATGTTACGATCATTATATTCAGGTGTCAGTGGAATGAAAAATCTTCAAACGAAAATGGACGTGGTTTCCAATAATATCGCCAACGTCAATACGGTTGGATTCAAATCAAGTCGAGTACTTTTCCAAGACATGATGAGCCAAACGATGTCTAACGCAACTGCGCCAGGCAATGGCTTAGGCGGGATCAACGCAACGCAGATCGGTTTAGGGGTTCAGACGGGCTCCATCGATACTATCAATACAGTCGGTGCCCCGCAATCGACAGGTCGCAGCATGGATTTTTATATCAGCGGACAGGGCTACTTTATGGTACAAGGACCAGGAGCAAATGGCGAAACCTATTACACACGAGATGGCGCATTCGTGCGCGACAGCAACGGAACCTTGACCAATAGTGATGGGATGCAAGTCTTAGGTCGTTCAGTCAATGGCGGTCAACCAGTTGTCTATGATGACAACTTTGATGAAAACACGGCATTGAGCGGACAAGGTGCGGTAGCTCCCTTGTCGATCCCAAGCACACTGACCGTCAATGGGGAAACCTTGACCTATAACTCCATGGCGATCGATGCCAATGGCTTAGTGTTGGCAAAATACGGCAATCAAACCTTTGTGATGGGAAAAGTCGGTGTCGCAACCTTCAATAACCCAGAAGGCTTAGAAAAAGTCGGCGGCAACAACTATATCCAAACCAGCAACTCAGGAAATGCGATCGTTGCAGGCCCTGGCAACAATGGCGCAGGAACGCTGCAAGCAGGTGCCTTGGAAATGTCCAATGTCGATCTTTCGACAGAATTTACCGAAATGATCATTGCGAGCCGTGCCTATCAAGCAAATTCAAGAAGCATTACGACTTCTGATGAAATGCTGCAAGAATTATTGAATCTAAAACGTTAAGAACGTGACGCTTCATCATTGAGAGGAGTTTGACCATGATTCTAGTGACCGCATTGAATGGCAAGCCATTCTATTTAAATCCAACATTGATTTATCGGATCGAAGAAATGCCGGATACATTGATCACACTGACAGACGGTAAAACATTAGTGGTGACGGAAGCTGCGCAAGAAGTTGCGCAGCGGGTGATCGAGTATCATACGGTGATCCATTCGAACCAAGTGAAAACGTAAGGGTGGGAAAGATGGCAAAAGAAGAAAAAGCACCAAAAGCAGAAAAAGAGAAAAAAGGCTTGAGTATGGTTGTTTTACTGCCGATCCTCTTGATCGTGGTAGTCGGCGGCAGTATCGGCGGGACCTTAGTGACGAATCACTTTTTGACGGGGGAAAAAACAGCAGCTGCTGAAACAGCAAAAGACAGCAGCAAAATCTCCTCAGACGAAGCGATCGTGGCTTTGGATGAATTTTTAGTCAATCTGGCCAAAGAAGACAACCAAGAGCAGCAATACATGAAGGTCAATTTATCGATTTTAGTGGCGGATGAGGAAAAAAGCGCGGAAGCCACGAAAAATGTGGCGGTCATTCGTGACAGCGTCGTGAATTTATTGCGCCAACAAAAGGCCAGCGGTATTTTGAGCTCCGCCGAAAGTGTACCGAATTTAAAAAAAGCATTGAAAGAAACAATTAATCAGGAATACGGATCAGAAATCGCCAAGGATGTTTATGTGACGGATTTAGTGATCCAATAGAAAGAGGCATGTTGATGGAAACATTTTTATCGCTGGTCAAAATGATTGGGTTTTTGCTGCTTATTCTTTATTTGATCAACATCAGTTTGAAATACTTGAATCGTTACACGAACCAGCACAATCACCAGCTGCGTATTTTGCAAAAAATCGCCGTCAGCAAGTCGTCTTCGATCGGGATCGTCCAAATCATGGACAAATGTTATGTCATGAGCTTTTCTGAACAGCAAAACCAAATCATCAAAGAGTTGACGCCAGAAGAAACGGCCGCTTTTTTACAGCAAAGCCTAGAAAGCACCCAAGTGCAAGCTGGCAAAGACTTTTCTGAATGGCTCAACAAAGCCAAGGCGGAAATTGCTGGAAAACGAGGCAAGCAAAAATGAAGAGCAAAGGCAGAGATATCAAGATCATGGCTGCGGTCCTTTTCAGCAGTCTGATGCTTCCGCAGACGGCATTTGCGCTAGACACGGAAGACGTCAGTTCCACCATCAACAATTTATTGTCGAATGGGAATGGCTCAAGTGATACGATCAATACCTTCTTGTTGCTGACGCTGCTTTCCCTTTTACCAGTCTTGCTGATCATGATGACTTCTTTTACTCGTATCATCATGGTCTTGTCCTTTGTGCGCAGTTCGTTAGGTACACAGCAAAACCCGCCCAATCAAGTGTTGATCGGGTTGGCCTTATTCTTGACATTTTTTATTATGAAACCTGTGTATACCGACGTCTACCAGCAAGCGATCGAACCGTTTGATCGACAAGAGATCAGCCAAGCCGAAGCCTTTGACCGCTCAGAAAAACGGATCAAGGCCTTTATGATGGTACAGACACGGGAAAAAGACATTGCCTTGTTTGCGGAAGCTGATGGGGAGACCGAAAAGTATCATTCTTCTGACGATGTTCCTCTGACCGTTATGGTACCGGCGTTTATTATCAGTGAGTTACGAACGGCTTTCAGTATCGGCTTTTTGATTTTTATCCCCTTTTTGATCATTGATCTGGTCGTCTCCAGTATCTTGATGTCGATGGGGATGATGATGCTGTCGCCGATCATGATCTCACTGCCCTTCAAGATCTTACTATTTGTTTTAGTGGATGGCTGGTATCTGATCGTGGAGTCGCTGATCAAGAGCTTTCAATAGCCGCTAAGAAAGGAGCCAAGAGGAAATGACAGTAGAAATGGTACTTGATGTGCTAAGGGAAGCCTTTCTTCGAATTTTAGCGATATCTGGCCCTGCCTTATTGGTTGGCATGCTCGTTGGATTGGTGATCAGTATTTTTCAAGCCACTACCCAAATCCAAGAACAAACGTTGAGCTTTGTGCCGAAACTATTAGCGATTTTTTTGACCTTGATCTTGGCGGGGAATTTTATGCTGAATCTCTTGTTGAATTTTACCAAAATGATTTTCAAGATGATTGCGGCAATGTAAGGAGGAAACCTGATGGCGCCGATTCAAGCGACGGTGTTGATTTTTTGTCGAATATTGGCGTTTGTCGTCCTTTGTCCGATCTTCTCACAGCAAGATTTTCCGTCACTGGCAAAAATCGTGATCGGCATGGCGTTGACGGTCCTATGTCTGCCGACGACACCTGCGATTCCCGAGCTTTCCCTCTTTATGCTGACGGTTTTCGTCATCAAGGAAGTACTGTTTGGGATGGCGATGGGCTATTTGAGTCAGCTGGTCTTTACTGGTGTGGAAATTGCGGGTCAACTGATCGACTTTCAAGTAGGCTTTTCGATGGCGCAAGCCTATGATCCGACGTTGCAAATCGCCTCTTCCCAGTATGGCAAAACGTACTATTGGCTGACGATCGCTGTGTTTTTTGGACTTGATCTGCATCATCGACTGATCACAGCATTGCTGTTGTCTTTTCGGATCGTGCCCTTAGGCTCTGTGGTGATCCAAGGCACGACGGTTGAAGGCATCGTCAAACTTTTCAGCCAAATGATGGTGATGGCAGTCAATCTTGCGGCACCAATGATCATTGCGCTGCTGTTGGTGGACCTGGTGCTAGGTGTGATTTCTCGGTCGATTCCCCAGATCAATATTTTGATGATGAGTCTTTCGATGAAAACCGCCATCAGTTTTGTGGTGTTTCTCTTGCTACTACCCAATGTTCTTTCGTACTTAGGCAAACACTTGCCAGATACGGTCCGCTATTTGCAGGAGTTTATCGAGTCCTTTCAATAAAGTAACAGGTAGCCAGCAGGAGGTGAGAAGATGGCAGAAAAAGATGGCAAAACCGAACTACCTAGTGCCAAGCGGCTGCGGGATGCCCGCAAACGCGGGGAGGTCCCTAAGACCCAGGAATTAGCAGCAGCTGTTTCGCTATTGGTCTTCTCGTTTTTGATCCTGTCTTTATGGCAGTTTTTCGCCGCTTCTTTTTTGCCTTATTTTTCCCGAAGTTTGGCGCAGCTGGCTGATTATCAAACCAGTTTGGCGGATCTGCCGAAACTAGGGGTGCAGAGTATCTTGCTGCTGCTTTTGTTGTGTGCGCCCGTCTTTTTGGTCGCGCTCGGAGTCGGGCTTCTCACGAATTATGCCCAAGTCGGTCTGTTGTTTTCTGGCAAGGCCGTCAAACCAGATTTTAAAAAGCTGAACCCTATCAGCGGGATCAAGCAGCAATTCAGTTTGCGCTCGTTGATGAATTTAGGCAAAACATTGGCGAAATTCGGCGTGATCGTCTACTTGTGCTATCAACAATTTTTAGCTGCCGTCCCTGTTTTACTGGGTTTGAGTGAAGTGCGGTTGGAAAAAACGATTTTGTTCATGCTGCTGCGGGCCAAAGAATTGTTTTTACAGATCTCGATTTTTTTGATCATTTTGGCAGTAGTCGACTACGGCTACCAACGCTATAGCCATCGCAAGAACTTGATGATGAGCAAGCAGGAAGTCAAAGAAGAGTTCAAGCAAATGGAAGGTGATCCGCAAGTCAAAGCACAGCGCAAAGCGAAATACCGTGCGATGACCCAAAATGCCATCGCCAACGTCAAAGAAGCGACGGTTTTGATCACCAATCCGACCCATTTCGCCATTGCGATTCGGTACGATGCCAGCAGTGAAGGGGTGCCGCGGGTCTTGGCCAAAGGGGCAGATCAGCTGGCGCAGCGGATGAAAGCAGAAGCACTGAAAGAAAATATTCCACAGATCGAAAATCGTGAAGTGGCACGGGCCCTTTATCGCCAAGTAGAACCCGGGGATCTGATCCCTGTTGAAATGTATGAAGCCATTGCCGAAATCATCGCTTTGGTCTATCAGTTAGAAGAAAGCCAACGCGGCAAGATTTAAGGAAACAGGAGGAACAAAAATGAATGAGGCTGCCTCAAAACCGAAAAAAGGCATTGGTCTGGCGGATATCTTAATCTCGGTGATCGTCCTAGCTATTATTGGTCTAATTATTATTCCATTACCGAGTGCACTATTAGATATTCTGATCATTATCAATTTGACGATTGCGATCAACATTTTACTGATCACCCTGTTTACAAAATCAGTGTTGGAATTCACTACGTTTCCAACCTTGCTGCTGATCACAACGATGTTTCGTTTAGGTTTGAATCTATCTTCCACTCGGTTGATCTTGACCCAAGGAAATGGCGGACACGTGATCGATGCCTTCGCCAATGTCGTTGCCGGCAGCAATTACATCGTGGGGATCATTTTGTTCGTGATCATCATGGTGGTTCAGCTAGTCGTCGTGACCAATGGTGCAGGGCGTGTCTCCGAGGTAACTGCTCGCTTCACATTAGATGCGATGCCCGGCAAGCAAATGGCGATCGATTCCGACCTAAATGCCGGATTGATCACGGAAGCGGATGCCCGCAAACGACGAAAAGATCTGCAGCGAGAAGCTGATTTCTTTGGTTCGATGGATGGTGCCAGCAAGTTTGTCAAAGGGGATGCGATCGCAGGGATCTTGATCACTGTCATCAATTTAGTCGGTGGGGCGATCATTTTCTCCATGGGCGGACAAATGACCGTCATGGAAGCCTTCGCCCAATTCGGGAAACTGGCGATCGGGGATGGCTTGGTCAGCTCGATTCCCTCTTTATTGATTTCGATTGCTTCTGGGGTGATCGTGACTCGTTCCGATAACGATAGTTCCTTTGGTTTGGATATTGCGGCAGATGTGATGCGTAATCCCCAACTGTTTCGGATCGTGGGGGCGATTCTCTTCGTCTTAGCCTTAGTTCCTGGGTTTCCTTTTGTGCCTTTTGTGTTGATTGGCTTAGGCCTTTTCGTAGCCAGTTTTCTGGTGACGCAAAAAGAAGAAAAGCAGCGAGTGGAACAAAAACAATGGGAACAAAAATTGGCACTGGAACGCAAAAAAGAAGCACAGGAAGAAGACGATTCCGTGGCTTCCTTCCAAGTGGAACCAATCTCAGTGGAAATCGGTTATGGTCTGATCCCTATCGTGGATCGTTCGATCGACAACAGCTTGATGAACCGCATCGTGGCGATTCGAAAACAGAGTGCTAGAGAATTAGGGATCTTAGTCAGTCCCGTTCGTATTCGCGACAACCTCTACTTGGATGCCAATGATTATGTGATCAAGATCCGCGGCAACGAAGTCGGCCGCGGCGATATTTACCCGAATAAAGTCATGGTGATCAGCCCGAATGAAGAGCCGTTTCCTTTTCAAGGAATCGCAACAAAAGAACCAGCCTTTCATCTGGATGCTATGTGGATCGATGAATCCGATAAGGAGATGGCGGATCTGCAAGGGTTTACGATTATCGAGCCGTTGACCGTGATCGCAACACACTTAAAAGAAATCATCTATGCCCATGCACCAGAGCTGTTAGGTCGCCAAGAAGTCAAGAAATTATTGGAGGGCATCAAAGAGCAGTACAATGTCGTGATCGATGAATTGATCCCCGATATCTTGCGGCTCGGCGAGGTCCAAAAAGTTTTACAAAATTTATTGGATGAGCAAATTCCCATCAATGACTTAGCAACGATCTTAGAAACCTTAGCCGATTACGGCGTTGTCACGAAAGACGTAGAAGTTTTGACAGAATATGTTCGCCAAGCACTGAAACGGACGATCGCTGCCAAGTATGCCAATGAGAACCACGAGCTACAAGTGGCGGTGATCCAGCCGAAACTAGAAGAAATCATCGCTCAAAGTATCCAAAAAACCGCAACTGGCTCTTACCCGGTCTTAAAACCAGATACCGTGACCAAGCTGTTGGATGCCATCAGTGGGATCCAACATGCGGCGATCGCTCAAAATATCAATTTCGTCATTTTGGCATCGCCTAAGATTCGGTTAGCATTCAAAAAAATGATCGTTTTTAATTTTCCAGATATCGCCGTTCTTTCTCTAAATGAGATTCCCAATGAAATTGCGATCGAAACGGTGGGCAGTATTGATATTTAAGCAGAATTTTCTTAGGAAGGGGCATCGCCGATGTATGAAGTCGATCGAGAAGCGGAGATCATCAAGTATCTGCCGCTAGTGGAACGGGTGGTTCAGCGCCTGTCTATCAAAACCGCCGATTATGAATCAGGCGATCTCTACAATATTGGGGTGATTGGGTTGATGGATGCCTTGCGGAAATTCGATCCCTCAAAAAAAGTTCCTTTTGAAAGCTATGCAGCGATTCGTATCAAAGGGGCAATTATTGATGAAGTACGCAAGCACGCCAAAATCTCCCGATACAAAATGGCGGCAGTCAATCAGTTTTATCAAGCACGGCAAGAGTTGGAGCAAAGCCTCAAAAGAGAAGCGACCGACACCGAGATCTGCAAACAGCTGGGAATCAACCAAAGTCAACTAGCGGATATTTATGAGAGTCTGCACTACTTAGCCAGCGTCTCTTTGGAAGATACCTTGGTTGCTTACCAAGAAGAAGGCATGACCTTAAAAGATATGGTTCGAGATCCTGCCGAGAATGTCGAAGAGACCTTGGTCGCTGAAGAAAAACGCACCGCCTTGGTGGCGTGCATCAAAAAATTAGGGGAACGGGAACAATTGATTTTAAGTTTGTACTATACCGAAGAACTGACGTTAAAAGAAATCGCTGAAATCTTAGAAGTCTCGATTCCGCGAGTTTCACAAATTCATGGCAAAACGATTGCCAAATTGCGCACATTGATTGAGGAGGAACTGGCATGATTCGAGGATTGGATGTCTTATCACGGAACATTTCATTATTACAAAAGCGACAAGAGACGACGAGCGGCAATATTGCTAATGTCAATACAACAGGATATCAAGCAAAAACCTTATTCCAGTCGGCGCTAGATGAAGTGGCATTGCATAATTACCAAAGCGGGCCCAATGCGGATAACCGCCGTGATATCGGTGGATTGTCTTTAGGGACCCAATTGGCAGGCAGTACCATCAGTCAAGATCAAGGCGCCGTCAAACAGACGGGACAAGCCAGCGATTTTGCACTGCTTTCCGAAGGCTACTTTGTCGTTCAAAACAATGCGGGGCAGCGGTTGTATACGAGAAATGGCGACTTTACCGTCAATCAGCAGAATCAATACGTAACACAAGAAGGCTATCTTGTCTTAGGTGCCAATGGACAAGCAGTCAGCGCCTTAGGACCAGCGAACTTTCAGATCCAAACATTCCCCCAAGAAGCATTGACTACAGCTGGTCAAAACTACGTGACTAGCAACGCAGCAGGAACCACGGTGAATGCACCCGTGATCCAGCAAGGTGCCTTAGAACAAGCCAATGTAGCGGTTGCCGATGAAATGGTGGCGATGATCCAGACTTCTCGCGAATTTGAAGCCAATCAGAAAGCCTTGAGTTCAACGAATCAGACATTGCAAAAAGCGGTCAACGAATTAGGAAAGATTTGAGGATGAGTCAATGAATATCAGTGGATTATTAGGAATCAGCCGTTCTGGGTTGAATCATTTGCAGACAAACTTAGACACGACAGCCAACAATATTGCCAACGTCAATACCAATGGCTACCAAGCACAAACGACGCACTTTCAAGCATTGATGGAAAACGCCATCGGTGCAGAAGAAACGCTATTTAATGGCAACGCCGCCCAATATGGTGCGTCAATGGGGGCAAAAGCGACTACGACCACCAGTTTTGCCCAAGGCAATCTGGCGGGCACTGCTCAGCCATTAGATCTCGCGATCCAAGGCAATGGCTTTTTCGGGGTTCGGGACCAAACCGGTCAATTACTGCTGAGTCGAGCAGGCAATTTTCATTTAAGTGAGAACAAGCAATTAGTCAATAGTGAAGGGTACCCTGTGGCAATGACCACAAACGTACCGACCGCGCAGTGGCCAGATGCGCAGCAAATCGCAATAGATGCCAGCGGTCAGTTGACGACGGAAGAAAATGGTCAGACTCGCGTGTTGGGACAGCTGACCCTTTATCAGCCGACGAATATAGAAAACATCACGCCAGTGGGCAACCAACTGTACCGTGCTGGTGATCAAGCGTTGCTTACTTCGCAAACCAATCCAGCAGCCTTTGGCAGCGTCTTGCAAGGACAGTTAGAACAGTCGACGGTGGATCTAGCGACGTCCATGACAGACTTGTTAACGACCCAGCGTGCGTATGGATTGAACACGAAAGCCATGCAGACAGCCGATGAGATGTGGTCCGTGATCAATCGTTTTACAGATTAGAGGAGAAAGAACATGATTCGCTTAACCAAGGTCAGTAAAAAATTCAGCAATGGCACGTTGGCATTGGCCGATATTTCTGTTGCGATCCCTCAAGGAGAATTTATCTATGTGGTGGGTCCCAGCGGTGCGGGCAAATCGACCTTATTCAAATTACTCTTGAAAGAAGAAGAGCTTTCGGCCGGTTCTATCCAAGTCGGCAATGTCTTGTTGGAACAACTCAAAGACCGTCATCTCTATATGGTTCGACGACAAGTCGGTATCGTCGGACAAGAAGACCTTTTGCTTCCTTATCTGACGGTTGCCAAAAACGTTGACTATGCGCTGCAAGTACTAGGCACTCCCCGTAAGCTGCGTCAGGAAAAAACCGCCAAAGCGCTGCAACTGGTGGGCATGTTTCCTCAAAAGGATCACTATCCTGAAGAGCTTTCCGTGGGACAGCGCAAAAAAGTAGCGATCGCGCGGGCGATCGTCACAGAGCCAGCAGTCTTGATCGCCGATGAGCCCACCGCCAATCTGGATGCCAAATCAGCCGTCGAAGTCATGAAACTGCTCTTGCGGATCAATCAAGTGGGTGCCACGATCCTCTTGGCGACCCACGACAGCACGATGGTCAATACGGTCCGTAATCGGGTAGTCGAACTGCAAAACGGTCGTTTGGTTCGGGATGAATACCAAGGCGGCTATACGCGCTTTGCTGATCCAAAAGATACATATGTCTGGTGAAGATGCTTAACTTTTCTAGCAAAAGATCCGATTAAAGAACTAGAAGATTGTTTTCATAATCGGATAAAGAAGGAGTGACCCAACGATTATCAAGTGAAGAGCGAATCTTGATAAATAGCACGACTGATCATTTTGCATAGGAAAGGATACTGTTATGAAGAAGAAGGTACAAGCTATCATCAAAAAAATCCGCTTGGCGGCGTTGATTCCGCTAGGATTTACCCTGATCGTATTATTAGGATGCTATTTCTTCGTGATCCGCACCCACGGAGACGGACAAGCAGCAAAAAGTTTCTTTATTTTTTCAGTGATCGTACTGCTGCTAGAAATCGCAGTGTTAGTAGGAATGACCTATTTGGTAAAAAAAGAGACCCATTCGGGCATGGATACGTTATTGACAGAACTAGAAGCAGTCGGTTCTGGCGATCTGTCGCATATCGATGAGATCGGCAGCAGCGACCAGACCTCTCTTTTTGGGCAAGTTCAAAATCGTTTTCAAGGGGTTTTAAACACCTTCAAAGCGGTGATCGTTGGCATGCACGAAGAAAGCAGCCGAATGGAAAAAATGGTAGGCGGCCTAACGACAACCTCAAAAAATGCCAAAAATTCAATTGAAAATGTGCGTCAGACGATGAATGCCATCGCAGATGCCACTAGTTCACAAGCCTCCGAAGCGGAACAAACCTCCTTTGATATGGACGAGCTAGCCTTAAGTATCGAAGAGATCCACAAAGAGATCGAATTGATGAATGGCTATGTCGGTCAATCCCAAAGCAGCAATGTCCACAATTCAGAAATGATGTTCCATGTATTTGAAAGCTGGGAGATCGAACGGCAAAACCAAGCGGAATTAGTGGAAAGCATGAACGACATGAACGAAGATGTCCAAAGCATCGGTAAGATCGTTCAGCTGATCAATGACATTTCTGATCAGACCAACTTACTGGCATTGAATGCATCCATCGAAGCAGCTCGAGCTGGAGAAGCGGGCCGAGGGTTTGCCATCGTTGCGGAAGAAGTCCGCAGCTTGGCGGAACAAAGCAGTCAATCAACGAAAAGCATTCGTTCGATCATTGAAACGATCCGCAAAAAATCGGAAAAAGTGGTCTCTGCAGTGACGGATTCCTTTGAAAGCGGCGAAAAACAAACCAACAATATCAACAAAGCGATCGAGTCAGCCAATGAGATCTCTGATATTGTCGAAAAATTGGTTTCAAGTATTCAAGCCGTGGAAGCCCATATTACGGGGATCGTTGAGAAAAAAGACATGGTTCAAGTTTCCGTCAGCAACATTTCGGCTGCTGTTTCGGAAACCTCCGCCGGCACCCAAGAAGTAACGGCAAACTTAGAAGACTTCTACTTAGTCATCGAAGACTTTGAACGGAATGTGCAAGAGATCGAAACGATCGCCACTATCCTTAAATTCCAAGTGGATAGTTTCAAATTCTAAAAAGGAGCAGTGACGCCAATGGAACAATACGTTGTATTTAAAAGTCATCAACAACTCTTTGCCTTGCGTATCGACTATGTGGTACGGGTCATTGAGGCTGCTTCTTTTACACAGCTGCCAGAAGTGGCGGATTTCGTGCTGGGGATCCAGCCTTTTGAAGAGGCGATGGTGCCGATCATTGACATCCGTAAAAAGCTGTTTGATGAATTTACACCGGAAACTGGGCAAAATGTGGTCTTGTTGTGTCACTGGCAAGAGCAGGCGATCGGCCTTTACGTGGAAGAGATCGTCGGTATTTTACCGCTCGTTGAAAGTCCTAGCAATGCGGAACTAAATACATCAGGACTCAAGCAAAACTATATCGAAGCCTTTCTGAAAAAAGACGATGAACTTGTGCTGGCATTGGAGCTGCCGTTTCTCTTTAGCTATGAACAAGCCGCTGAGATGACGTCGGAGTTAGACGCCTATCAGACAGAGGAATTGGCAGCCGCCAATGACGATGACAATGATGACCGTGAATGAGGAACTGCATGTGGGGATCTCGGAGTATAAGATCGCCCAAGCGCCAACGCGTTTGATCACGGTGGGTTTAGGTTCTTGCATCGGCACGATCATTTACGATGAAGCCAGTCATATCGGCGGCTTGAGTCATATTATGCTGCCAGATAGTCAGCCTTTTTTGCACAAGCGGGAAATCAAGCCCGAGAAGTTTGCGGATTTGGCATTGCCAGCGATGGTGGCTGAGCTGGAACAAAAGATCCGTCGGCCTCGCTTTCAAGCGAAAATCGTTGGCGGCGCCAATATGTTTCAGTTCCAGACGCTTAACGCTGCCAGCAATATTGGTCAGCGCAATATTGAAGCCGTCGAGGAAGTCTTGGCTCGGCTAAACATTCCGATCGTAGCCAAACATGTTGGCGGCAGCGCTGGTCGAACGATGGTCGTAGATCTTCAGGATTTCAAGACCATGGTTCGGCAAGTCAAACAAGAAATCGTTTATTTGTAAAAGGAGTACAGGGACATGAAAAAAGTAATGATCGTCGATGATTCGGCATTCATGCGGAAAGTAGTGACAGATTTATTGAATCAGCTGCCTGATATCGAGGTGACCGTCTCTGCCCGCAATGGCAAACAAGCATTGGACTATCTGACCAAAGAAGCGATCGATTTGGTAGTAATGGATGTGGAGATGCCAGTGATGAACGGATTAGAGACCTTGCGGAGGATGAAACAGCAATCAGCCATTCCCGTCATCATGCTTAGTTCATTAACCAATCAAGAAACCACGATTGAGGCTTTGGCGCTTGGCGCCCGAGATTTTGTGGAAAAACCCGTCAGTCTATCGATGATCGAAAAAGAATGGATCGCTGAATTTCATCAAAAGATTTTGGCGATGGATCATGAAGTCGGTACGGTTCACCCGCCAGTACCAACGATTGCCCAGCCCACTAAGCTGACACAAAACAGCTTGCCGGTATCACTTGATGCGCTAGTCATTGGTGCTTCAACAGGCGGACCACGTGCTTTGCTGGGAATTATTCGCCGTCTGCCTGCACGTTTGCGTTGCCCGATTTTGATCGTTCAGCATATGCCGGCGGGCTTCACGGCTTCCTTTGCAAAGCGCTTAGACACAGAGACAACTGTCCGAGTACAAGAAGCAGTCGACGGCATGCGGATCGAAAATCAAGTGTATCTTTGTCCAGGGGATTACCACATGACGGTCCAACAAGGGCACCTGCAGCTGGACCAGCGAGAAAAACGGCATGGGACGCGGCCAACCGTCGATTATCTTTTTTCCTCAGCAGCTGACTACTATGGCCCGCAACTAGCGGCAGTGGTTTTGACGGGGATGGGAAAAGACGGCACCGCTGGCTTACGACAGATCCAAGCGGCTGGGGGCTATACGATCGTTCAAGACAAAGAAACGTGTACAGTCTTTGGGATGCCGCGGTATGCCATTGAACAAGGAGTCGTGGATGAAGTCCTGCCATTGCAGGGCATTGAAGCAAAAATTGCACAGATGGTCAGGTGAAGAAGATGGAAGAAGAATTTGCCTTATTTAATGCGTGGGTGGATCGCCGATTAGGGATTCCCTTAGCCGCATACAAAGAAAATCAAATGCAGCGCCGCATCCTTACGATCATGGAAAACAGCGGGGCAAAGACGTTGAGGGAATACCAGCAATTGATCGAAGGCGATGAAGGGGTGCGGGCGGCTTTTTTAGCCCATATCACCATTAACGTAACGGAATTTTATCGCAACAAAGAACTGTTTGACGCCTTTGAACGCGTCTTGAAAACCATTGTTCTCCCGAAAACCACGCTGCCCAAAATCTGGAGTGCCGCATGTTCGATTGGGGCAGAACCCTATACGATCGCGATGCTGCTAGAAAAAAACCAAATTGCCACAGCCAATGTCTTGGCTACCGATATCGATACGCAAATTTTGGCAAAAGCCAAGCAAGGACTCTATCGAGACCACGAATTGCGGAATGTATCAGCGGCAGAACGTACCCGTTTTTTTGATGCAAAAGAAAAGAACCAGTTTCAGATCAAACCAGAAATCAAACGGCGGGTTCATTTTAAGCAACACGATCTTTTGAAAGACCCGTACAATGGGCCTTTTGATGTGATCGTTTGCCGTAATGTGACGATTTATTTCAAAAGTGATGCTCGGGATGCCGTCCATCAAAAATTCAGCGATGCATTGGTTCCAGGGGGCATTTTGTTTACGGGAGCGACAGAAACGATCAATTTCGCGGAACAATTCGGCCTCAAGAAAATCGATTCGTTTATCTATCAAAAAGTATAATTTTGTAAAGGAGGGACCCATTTGGATGACAATAGTGTCTATCGTACCCTTTTCTTTGAAGAAACAGACGATCATTTAGCGCAGTTGAATGATCATGTCTTGCAATTGGAAAACGATCCACAAGATAGCGCCTTGCTAAATGATATTTTCCGTTCTGCCCATACCCTTAAAGGGATGGCGGCAACGATGGGCTATGACGTCATGACGCAGCTGACCCATAAAATGGAAAATATTTTTGAGTTATTTAAAACTGGGACCTTGCAAGTGACCCAGCAATCGATCTCATTGATTTTCAAATGTCTGGATCGCCTGTCAGAACTTGTAGAGGACTTGCGGGAAGAACGTGACCTGCAGCCAGCTCAAATTGCCGATTTATTGGCCGAACTTGACCAAACGGAACATTCTGGCGGCCTACCAACCGAGACAGAAGCAAGCCAAAAACCCACCGCAGTGGGCGCGTTAACCCCACAGCTTCAACAGATCGATCCTTCTGATCTGTATGTGATCGAGCAAGCGGCTGGAGATGGCTATCAAGCGGTCCAAATTGCTGTTCGCTTAGATGCCCAATCCATGTTAAAAGGTGCTCGTGCCTTCTTGATCATGGAAAAGCTGGGCCAAGCAGGGGATGTTCTTTATACAGAACCAGATGCCCAAACACTCGAAGAAGGCACCTTTGAATCAGATTTTTCACTGCTGTATTTGACGCAGCAAACACTGGCTGATGTCGAGCAAAACATCGCTAGCAATAGTGAGATCGAAGCCTTCGTGGTGGCACCGTTTGATCCTTCAGCTGCTGTGTTGGAGGAGGCAGAAGAGCTGCTTCAACCAGTGCCGACCCAAGAGTCAGAGACTTCTGCTCTTCAGCAAGCGACAACAGAAACGAAAGAAAAATCGCCGGCGCCCGCGCATCATGCGTCCGCCCAAAATCAATCGATCCGAGTCGACTTGAATCGCTTAGATTCATTCTTGGATCTCGTGTCCGAATTGGTGGTCTATCGCAATCAATTGGAAGATGTCAGTGAGCGGGAAAACATCGAAGCAGTCAAAGACCCCTTAGAGCAAGTTTCGCGATTGACCTCTGAGCTGCAAGATTTGGTCTTGCGGATCCGCATGCAGCAAGTCAATGTCGTCTTTAGTCGCTTTCCGCGAATGGTTCGGGACTTATCCAATGAACTGCAAAAGGAAATGGAACTTGTCATTTTTGGGGAAGAAACGGAATTGGATAAAACAGTGGTTTCTGAGTTGAGTGAACCTCTGGTCCATCTATTGCGTAATTCTGTCGATCACGGCATCGAAGCACCCGATGTTCGGGAAAAACTGGGCAAACCGCGCAAGGGCACGATTCGCTTGGCGGCCTACCAAGAAGGCAATCGCGTGATCATTACTTTAGAGGATGATGGCAAAGGCCTTGATCCGCAAGTAATCAAAGCAAGTGCTGAAAAGAAAGGCTTAGCAACGGAAGGCCTTTCCGATGAAGCGTTGCAGCAGCTGATTTTCCATCCTGGTTTTTCAACGGCGCAAGAAGTGACCAATATTTCTGGGCGCGGTGTCGGGATGGATGCTGTGCAATCGAAGATCACCCAATTAGGGGGCACGATCGAAATGAAGAGTCAGCCAAATAAAGGCACGCAGTTTGTGATCAAATTGCCATTGACTCTGTCGATCATTCAAGCGTTGATGGTTCGCGTCGGAGCAGAAACCTTTGCGATCCCATTAAATCTCGTCGAACGCGTGGTGATGGTCAAAGAAGAAGAGATCATCCAGACGGTCTCAGATGAAGTCTATCGTTTTCAAGAGGAGTTGATTCCCTTGGTTCGGACCGATCAACTCTTAGCGATCGAAGGCGATCCATCTGAGAAAAAATTCGCCATCATTGTCAACAATGACCAGCAGTTTCACGGCATTTTGGCAGATGAGCTGATCGGTCAACAAGAAATCGTCATCAAGAAAATCGATCCATTGCTGCAAAAGCTGAATCGCTATCAAGGAGCAACGATTATGGGCAACGGCTCGATCGCACTGATCCTAGACATTCATGCCATCTGTCAGGAAAAAAAGGATGACCGCTTATGAGCTATACAGCGCTGCAGATCGATGGCCTAAAAGAACTGATCAATATCGGCGGTGGTCACGCTGCGACGAGTTTATCAAAGCTCGTCCAACAACCGATCGACATGCGGGTACCGGAAGTCGAGATTCTAGCGTATGAGGACCTGTATCAGCAGATCATGGCGGAAGACAAAGAAGTTCATGTGGTGATGAGCCAGATCGAAGGGGCGTTTCGGGGGATCTTCTTGTTTGTCTTAACGGATGAATCCGCCGCAAAATTGCGTCAGTTGATGATCCAAGAAAGCGATCCGTCAGAAGAGTTGAAGCAATCGGTCATCAATGAGTTGACCAACATCCTTACCAATTCTTTTTTGATCGCGATCGGGCAACTGTTGGAAACCCAGCTGAGTGCGTCTTTACCAAGCGCCAGCTATGATTTCTTTGGCGCAGCGATCAGCTCCATCTATTTGGCGATGTCCCAGTATGATGAGCAGGTGATGGTGATTCGTAATGAGTTCGTCTACGCCAAAGAAACATTAGAGGCATCGTTATTTTTGATTCCAGAAATCGGTGTACTAGAAAACATATTTGATTCATTAGGAATTTGAAAGGGGCAAATACAATGTCAAAAAAAGTATTGATCGTGGATGATGCGGTATTTATGCGCATGAAATTAAAGGATATTTTAGAAAAAAACGGCTATGAAGTCGTGGGGGAAGCCCAAAATGGCCAAGAGGCTTTTGAAAAATACCAAGCAACGACACCAGACTTAGTGACTATGGATATCACGATGCCAGAAGTGGACGGTTTAGAGGCATTAAAAATGATCCGCACGTTTGATGCGCAGGCGAAAGTCGTGATGTGCAGTGCGATGGGGCAACAAGGAATGGTGATGGATGCGATTCGCGCCGGTGCGGTGGACTTTATCGTGAAGCCCTTTGACACGGACCGCGTAATCACTGCCATCGACAAAGCCTTTGCCTAATGCCTAGGAGGATAGCGACATGCAGATGATTCTTTTCAAAATGGCCCAGCAGTACTATTTGATCTCGGCGGACTCGGTGGACGAGGTCATTGATGCCCCTTCCTTTACGAAGGTGCCCTTAGCACCGGAGTGGGTGGAAGGGTTGATCAATCTGCGGGGGTCTGTCGTAACGGTGATTCGTTTGGCAAAATTGATTCCCATCATGGAACCAGCCTACGAAAAAAACATATTGATCATGAAGAAGCAAGAGGAGACCAAAGGGGTCCTCGTAGAAGAAGTAATTGAAGTACTTGATATCACTGAAGACGATATCCAACTGGGCAATCAAGAGACAGAACATGCCGTTGGGGTCGTGACGATCGGTGAAAAAGTAGCCAGTGTGATTCAAATCGATCACATGATTTTTTAAAAAAATGGGGGATTAGTGTGGATCAGGTATTGACGCAGCAAGAGATTGATTTATTGTTGAATGCGATGAGCAGCGGAGAGATCGATCAAGAAATTATTGAGATAGAAGACAAACAAGCCAAAGTGAAAGCCTACGATTTTCGCCGACCAACAAAGCTGTCGAAAGAATACGTCAATACCCTGCACATGATCTTCGAGGATTTCTCGAAGATGAGCAGCAGCATGCTTTCTACCCAACTGCGAACCAATGTTTCTTTGCAGTTGGCAGCTATCGAACAAGTCAGTTATGACGAATTTATCCATTCGATACCAAAATTTACTTTGTTGGGGCTCTTTCATTCTCAGCCTTTGAGCGGGATCCAGATGATCGAGATGAACCCACAACTGTGTATGATGTTGGTGGAGTTGTTGTGCGGCGGCTTGGATGTCTATCAAAACAAGCCAATCGAAATGGATTTTAGCGAGAAAAAAAGTTTTACTGATATTGAAACAGCGATCTTGGAAGAAGTAGTAGCACAATTTGTACGGGTCTACCAAAATGTTTGGAAGGACATCGTTGCCTTGGATTCAGTTTTGGATGGAATCGATACGAATCCGCAATTGATGCAAAACATGTCGCCCAACGAACCCGTCGTGTTAGTGACCTTTACTATCAAAATTTTTGAAGTGAAACATTTTATCAATCTATGTATCCCCTATGTCTTCTTTGAAGGGATCATTGATAAATTAAGTTTCCGCAATTGGTTTGATAGCAATCAGCCAGTCAACCAAGACGATAGCCGCGAGTTGCAAAAAAGTTTGAATGGCGTCGGATTGAATCTAGAAGTTCTGCTGGGTCATGCTCAAATGAGTCTTTCTGAGTTTCTCCACTTAGAAGAAGGCGATGTCATCAAACTAGACAAAAAAATTACTGAACCATTAGAGACCTTCATCGATGGAAAACCTTACTTCCGAGCAAAACCTGGGAAGCAAGAGGACCATTTAGCCATTGAATTATTAGACAAGTTAGAAGAGGAGCAAGAACTATGAGTGAACGTTTATCCCAAGCAGAAATCGATGCATTGTTGAATCAAAGTGCCCCAACCCAGCCGCAAGGATTAGAAGAGCAAGTCAAAGTCGACATTATCGGCGAAGTTGGCAATATCTCCATGTCGCAAGCGGCGACGACGTTGTCTTCCATTCTTGATCGTCGGGTCAGCATCACGACTCCCCGGGTGTCTAAAATCAAATTTGGTGAGATCTTAAACGACCTCGTTGCACCAAAAGTAGCGACGACAGTTGAATTTAAAGAAGGCCTTTTAGGCAGTAATTTGATGCTGTTAGAAGTCAAGGATGCCATCGTGATCGCTGATTTAATGATGGGTGGAACCGGTGAAACCAGCAACACTCAATTTACAGAATTAGAGCTAAGTGCTGTGGCCGAAGCCATGAACCAAATGATTGGGACGGCCTCGACTTCGATGGCAACGATGATCAGCCGCAAAGTGGATATCTTACCGCCGATCGTCAAACTATGGGAGACGCCAGAAAACATTGAGTATAGCGGGATCGAGGCAGAGGAAGAGATTTATTGTATCTCATTTTCTTTGCGCGTCGAAGGTCTGATCGAAAGCAAAATCATGCAGATCTTTACGGATCCGGTGGTCAACGATATCGCCAGTGCGATGCTGTCCGATGAAGCGACTGTCGTTACTCGGGAAACACCAACACCGCAGCCAACAGCACCCGTTGCTGCGCCTACGCCAGAACCAGCGGCTGCATCAAAGCCCGTGGAAGTCAGCAAACCTGCGTTTCAAACATTAGCCTCCAGCGGAGTGAGCGATGGGGATAATTTGGACTTGATTCTTGATGTGCCATTGGATCTAAGTGTCGTGTTAGGCCGCAGCAAAAAAACTATTAAGGACATTTTATCTTTCAATACGGGGTCCGTCATCGAGCTGGAAAAACTGACGGATGAACCGCTAGAGATTTTGTTGAACGGCAAGCTGATCGCCACTGGGGAAGTCGTGGTCATCAATGAAAACTTCGGTGTGCGGATCACCAACATTCTTTCGCAAAAACAACGCATCCACAATTTGCATTAATTTGAAGAAATCGCAAAAAGTTAAACATATGGGTTTAACTTTTTTGTGATTTGACCGATAGTAGAGGGTAGAAGAATGAGAACGGAGGAGAACCTATGAAAATCGAAAGAGGTTACGCAGAATACAGCGACAAGGCCATCAAACGTGAAGCGGTCAAACAAGAAAAGCCAACTGCTGCTCAGACAGAAAAAACCGTCGATGTTCAATTATCCGAAACAGCTCAAGCCATTCAAAAGAGTGCCAATCAAACAGCCAGTCGTAGTGAGCGAGTGGCAGAATTGAAACGAGCGATCAAAGAAGGCACCTACCAAGTATCTGCCGAAACGATCGCAGATAAAATGCTGCAACAAGATGAAAAGCAGGTCGACTAGATGACAGAACGGGAATTTGAGCGTCAGCTTCAGCAGTTCTTGCGGTTGCTGCAAAAAGAAAAGACCTGCTTGATCAAAAATCAAGCAGAAAAATTACCAGAACTCGTCGAGAAAAAAACTGCCTTCGTACCCGTTTTTTCCACGTATGAAGGAACTCTTTCAGTGACGATCAAAGAACTCATCCGCCAGATCCAAGTGCAGCAAGCCGAAAATCTCCTGCTGACGGAGCAAGCCATTAGTTTCCAAACTGTTTTGATGGATGCAGTCAAAGAAAATATCAAGACACCGGCAAATACGTATTCGAAATACCAAGAAAAACAAGCTGTCTCAACAGCGATCATCGATCAAAAAATGTAAGGAGTACTTCTATGACAGGACTATTTGGTTCATTAGGCACCGCAACCCGGGGCATGACCGCCAATCAAGCAGCGTTGCAAACCAGCAGCCATAACATTGCAAATACCAATACAGACGGCTACTCAAGACAACGAGTCAACTTGCAAGCCGAAGCGTCTTATCATTTAGCGGGTGTCGGCAGTATCGGTATGGGTGTGAAAGTCGGCAGTGTCGAACGGATCGTCGATGATTTTGTCATTGGACAAGTACGCAATGCCAATTCTACCTATACATATTATGAACAAAAAGCAGACATATTAGGACAGCTGGAAAGTTTAATGAATGAACCTTCTGACAATGGACTGTCCAAACAGCTGGCAACGATGTTTGATTCTTGGACCGCATTAGCCAACAATCCTGAACTGGATACGTCTAAGACCCTTGTGCTGGAAAACAGCAGTACGTTTGCCGATACCATCAACCAAATGGGCAAACAAATGACGCAGTTGCAAAGCGATACGCTGGATACCATCGAAAAATCCGCGCTGGACTTCAATGAGAAGGTCAAACAGCTACAATCCTTGAATGAACAGATCTATGGGTTGACGACAAGTGGTGAGACACCCAATGATCTTTTAGATCGTCGAGACAGTCTGTTGAAAGATCTCTCGGGTCTAGCAGGGATCGAAACCAAGACCGATCAGTATGGCCGTGGGTTTGTATCCATGAGCGGACAGACGATTTTAAGTGCGGAGGAACGCAATACCCTTAGTGTGGTGGTGGGACAAAGCGACACAGGCGCCTTGGTTTCCAAAGACGGCAACGCCTTGAATCCTGCCGAAACCATTACAAGGTCTTATCCAGCTGGAACCGTCTTGTTGACGAAAACCACCGACAATGGCGAAACCGCCTATACAGAATTGCCAATCAAAGAAGGCGCGATCGGAGGCATGCAAGCATCATCTGGGGAGATTGGCAGTCGCCTGACGGAATTGAACAACTTTACGACGACAATCGCGCAAGCCATGAACATGGTCTTTACCGGCGGCGCTTCTCCTACTAGCGGTCTATTTGAGATCGGCCAAGATGATACTGGTACAGCGACGACGATTCGGGTCAGCCAAGCACTGTTAGATAACCCAAGTCTGGTGACCGGCGGAACGAGCAATGCAGCAGGAGATGGTTCAAGAGCTGCTGCAATGGCGAAACTCAGCAGTGCCAAATTGGACTTCCCGTTGTCAGAAAAGACGATCGCTTCTTTTGATTCTGAGACATTGACGTTTGCCAATGCAGCATCTGGCATGAGTGTCAGCAGCTATTTTAACAGCATCGTCACCAAAAACGGGATCTCAAAACAGCAAGCCGACAATACAGTCAGTGCCCAATTGTCGCTGCTGAATCAACTAGAATACAAAAATCAATCGGTGTCTGGGGTTTCATTAAATGAAGAAATGTCCGATGTGATTCGTTTCCAACAAGGATTTCAGGCCAATGCCCGCATATTATCGGTCGTTTCTGAAATGTTAGACACATTGATCAATCGAACAGGAGTGTAGACCATGCGTATTTCCAATTCAATCACCTACAATGATTTTTTACGAAATCTAGGAACCAACGCCTCCAAAGTCCAATCCACGTTGAATCAGCTATCGAGCTTAAAAGAAGTCAGCAAGTCCTCGGATAATCCGCTGCTGGTTTCAAAAATCATGGATCTCAATGTGTCGTTAAATCAAAACAAAACTTACAACAATACGATCAAAGACAGTATTTCTTGGACAAAAGCCCAAGATTCTGCTTTAGAAAGCGTCAGTACTTCGATGCTGCGGATTCGCTCGTTGGTTCAATCTTCTGCCAATGCGACAGCTGGCAGTGAGGAATTAGGGGCAAATCGTTCAGAGATCGAGCAAGAGATCGAAGGCATCGTTGAATCATTAAACACCAACTTTGATGGCCGCTATCTATTTAGCGGAACGAATACGACGACGGCGCCTTTTGAGATCGTCAAAGAAAATGACGCCATCGTCGGTATCAAATACAATGGCACCAGCGAAGACTTGCCGCGAGAAATCGCAAATGGGGTCTCGGTGGATCTGTTAGCCAGCGGTGATCGTCTGATGAACGAGACGGGCACAGCTGCGGATCCCCAAAATTTAAGCACCTATTTCAATGATTTGTTGTCTGCGTTGCGCAGTGATGATAAAGATGCCTTAGGGGGCGAGCTTTTAACCGCTCATGACCAGCATGCCACTAATGTGGTGAATGTACGGGCGCAGATCGGCACCCTCTACAATCGCTTGGAGGCGGCAGCTGATCGAAATGAGACGGAAAAGCTGAACTTGACCGAAACACTGTCCAACAAACAAGACGTCGATATTGCGGAAAAGTATATGGAATATCAAAATCAAATGACTGCCTACCGTTCAACATTAGCGATGGGAACAAAGATCATGCAGATGTCCATTCTAGATTATTTAAATTAACCCAAAAACTTTTGTTCTTTGCTGAGAGCAAAAGTTTTTTATTTTTTTTAGAAAAAAGGCTTAACCCTGAACGGTTTCTTCCGATAAATAGTAGCAGAGGGAAACCTTAGCGAATAAAAATTAGGAGGAACTACACATGAGAATCAATACAAACGTTTCAGCATTGAATACTTACTCACGCCTAACGGCAGCAAATGCTTCTAAAAGCAATTCTTTGTCTAAATTATCTTCAGGCTTACGCATCAACAAAGCTGGGGACGACGCAGCTGGCTTAGCAATTTCTGAAAAAATGAAAGGCCAAATCGGCGGTTTGTCACAAGCAAAAAGCAACGCACAAGATGGTATTTCATTGATCCAAACAGCAGAAGGTGCATTAAATGAAACCCACAGCATCTTAGGCCGTATGCGTGATCTTGCGGTTCAAAGTTCAAATGGTACGTTAAGTGATGACGACCGCAGTGCGATCAACAAAGAATACACCGCATTGTCTGATGAAATCGACCGTATCAGCAATACCACTGAATTCAATACAAAAAGCTTGTTAACTGGTGAAGGCGATGATGCGAAATCATTCACTTTCCAAATCGGTGCCAACGCAAACCAAACAATGAGCGTTTCAATCAACAACATGAGCTCATCTGCATTGAAAGTAAAAGGCTTAGATTTAACACAAGCCATTGATACAAGCGATGCTAAAGCTGTTGCTGCAGCAAAAGATAAAGCAGTAGCGACTGCCTTCAAAGCAGATGCTACAACAAAATATGCAGCGGACGGCACAGTTGATGCGGCAGCTGGTAAAACAGTTGCTGAATTACAAACAGCCATCGATACAGCAGCGGATGATACAGCAAAAGCAACAGCTCAAAAAACATACGATGATGCTTTAGCAACATTTACCGCTTCTGATGAAGGCAAAGCAGCAGCGGCAACTGTCAGCGTTGAAAACAACCCAATCACAAAAATCGATGAAGCGATCAAAGCAGTTTCTGCACAACGTGCGGATCTTGGTGCGGCGCAAAACCGTCTAGAACACACAATCAACAACTTAGGTACAACACAAGAAAACCTATCTGAAGCAAACTCACGTATCCGTGACGTTGATATGGCGCAAGAAATGATGAGCTTTACGAAGAGCAACATCCTTTCTCAAGCAGCAACTTCAATGTTGGCACAAGCAAACTCAATGCCTAACAGCGTATTGAGCTTGTTACAAGGATAATTTTTGATCAAGTGAACCACTGACACAAGGACTGCCTAGGGGAAGCGCAGTTCTTGTGTTTTACATAGCAGCACAAAAACGCTTAGAAATGAGGAAGCTCTGATGGATATTCAGCCAATGTCAGGAATACACCCGATCGAAGCCGTTGCGTCGGTCGCTAAAGCACGTCCGATCGAATCCCTAGATCAAGAGACCGCCAACCTTCAGCCGCAACACCAAGAGGGGAAACTGGCGGAGAAAAAGGAACAGACAGTGGCCGCTGAACCGCCGATCCACTATTTTTCAGTAGCCGATCAGCACAAGATCGCAGCCTCCGTGGCGGAAGTGAATCAGCGACTACTTGGCAAAGATATGAAATTGGCTTATGAAGTACATGAGCGCACGGGGCGTACGATGGTGCGTTTAGTGGATATGCAGACCAACGAAGTGATCAAAGAGATCCCGCCCGCCAACATGCTAGATGTGATTGGAAAAATATGGGATGACATGGGCATCGCGGTCGATCGAAAGGGATGAAAACATGGCAAGTGTAACCAGCAGTTCAGGAATCAGTACAACGCTAGGGAGTTATTCTGGCGTGACTTCAGAAGATATTGAAAAATTATTGGCGGCAGATGCGATCAATAAGACCCGCGCTGAGAATAAAATTACGTCGCTTAAAGCACAAAAAACGGCATGGAGTGATATCAGCACTCGCTTGACTAACTTTTTGTCAAAAGTCGATGCATTACAAAAAGATGATGCTTATCAAACGAAAAAAGCGACGACCACCAATAGCAGCATCGCTTCAATTGCAGGAACAACGGAAGCTCCAGAAGGCACCTATGATCTAAAAGTCAACCAACTAGCAACCGCCACGAAGGTGACGGGGAGTCAAGTAGCTCAAAGCAGCAAAACGGCCCTAAATGTCAGTGGTCAGCTGTCATTGACCAGTTCGGAAGTCGATGAAGATGGCAAACCGATCACCGCTTCGATCGAGATCACTGCCGAAGACAGCTTAAAAGATGTGGCAGCTAAGATCAATAGCCAAAGCAAGACGACCTTCGTCGCAGCGAGTATCGTGGATAACCGTTTGATTTTAACGAATACCAAAATGGGCGACAAGAACTTTTTGATCGACGGCAATGCCGCCGAAGGATTAGGGATCGGTTCAACTGCGACAACGACGCAAGGCCAACCGGCTATTTTTGAGCTAGACGGCATGAAGATCACTCGCGACAGCAACAGTGTGACGGATGTTATCGATGGTGTCACGCTCACGTTAGCGAAAAAAAGCGAGGAGCATGTGACGCTTTCTTTAGCCAATGATACCTCGAAAGTCGTTGATGCAGTGCAAGGATTAGTCGATCAATACAATAGCTTGATGAGTTTTATCGGCGACAATTTGACCGTGGGAGATCCTAGTAGTGAAAACAACAAGACGGGGACCTTGGTGGGAGACAGTGCGTTGACCCGTCTACAGACTCAATTGCGAAATTTGATCACCATTCCAGCCGTCAGCGGCTCAAAGCTGACCGCTAATAAGCTAGGCATCTCCACCGTCGATAATGATGGTACATTGGGACTGGATACGACAAAGTTAAAAGAAGCCTTAGCGGAAGATCCCGCTGCTGTGAAGTCCTTCTTTTATGCAAGTACGAAAACCAAAGAAGCTGATGGCACTGCGAGTACGAAAGAGACCGGCTATACATTAGCGCTAAAAGAATTAGCCAACAGCTATGTCGTCAATACTTCAGCCAATAAAGGGATCATTGCCACCAAATCTGCGACCTATGACAGTACCATCAAGGATTTGAACAAGCAGATCACACGGTTTGATGATATTTTAGCAATGAAAAAAGAACGTTACATCACAATGTTCACCAAATTAGACTCCGTGATGATGGAGGCTGAAAATCAGCTGAGCTACCTAAGCAATCAGTTTGCCAATACGTCAAACTAGGCAGGATAGCCGATTAAAGCAGTCATTTTTTTCATTCGCATAAGAAACCCTCGTCAACATGAAAGGAAACAACCTATGGAGCCACAGGTATCATTAGATGAACGTTTGAATCAGATCTTAACTGGTTTTGCCCAATGGCGCGGCGACAGCGAGGAAGCCAGTCGTTTGATGGCAGCCAATGCAGCGGTCATAGCAGCCATGCAAGCAGAAGAACAGAGCCATAGTCCACAAACCAGTGCGTTGGCGCAACAAGTGATCCAAGCGTATCAAGCGTTCTTAGACCAGGTCAAAGCCCAGCAGCAAGAAATCAAACAAGAATTGGGGCGTTTGAACCGCAAAAACAATCTTGTCAAAACGTATTTGCAGCAAGAAGACAGTGCCGCCTTCGTCGAATTTGATTTATAGTGAGGAAAAAAAGATGAATTATCAAAAAATGCAAAACAACTATCTGCAGAACCAAGTAATGAGTGCCTCCCCCAACAAACTAATTGAAATGCTGTTGCAAGCAGCCATCAAAAATATCAAATTAGCAGTGATTGCATTGGAAAAAGAAGAGTTGAGCCAAGCCCATCAGCAATTTGTCAAGGCGCAGAATATTTTATTGGAATTACGGGTCTCTTTAGACCGTGAGCAAGGCGGCGCTATTGCTGAAGATCTCGATCAGCTGTATGGCTATATGTACGATCAGCTGGTCAGTGCCAATATCCAAAAAGAGGCAGCCCCTGCAGAGACGGTCGTCCCGCTTTTAAGCGAACTACTGGAAAGCTGGCAAACGATCACCCAATAAATTTGAGAAAAAGCAAAGAAACGACCACCTAAAACCTAGAAAAGTTTAGTAATTGGTTAAATTTTTACCATGTATCCCTTTTCACTAAGCTTTCTTTTTCCCCTCCTCGTCCCTATCTGGTACTCTTTTTATGAGCGTACCGAAAAGGTGCAAGGAGGTTTTTTTTTGAAACAAAAAATAGTACAAAAGCCGCTTTTCTGGCAAGTGGTGATTCTGATTGCAATGAGTGGTGTTTTTTTATTACCGCAGATCCTAGGCCAAGGCATGATTTTGGGCTCTGATGTGGTCTTTCACTTCAATCGTTTTTATGAGACTAGCCAGCAGATCAAAGAGGGCAATTTTCAATATTTTCTTTCTATCTACGGGTTTCAGCAATCTGCTCGTATCGTCAATGCATTATATGGGCCCTTTTTTGCTTATTTCCAAGGACTGCTGGTCTTGCTGAGTCCTTCGTGGTTTTCCTACCAGTTGCTCGCCAACGGGCTGCTCTATTTGTTAGCAGGGTTTTCGATGTTTGGCTTATTAAAGAAATTACGAGTCAATGGTTGGCTGTCAGTGGGGATGAGCGTCCTGTTTATGGCGACCTATTCTGTCCAGTATTGGATTGAGCGGCAGGGCTTTTCTGCTTGGGGGGCGGCTGTGCTGCCACTGTGCCTGATCCCACTGATCGCACTAGGGGAACATAAACGGTTACGGCCTTTTGCGGTAGGGGTTTCCGTGGCGGTCTTATTTCAAATCCATGTGTTTTCAAGCATCTTGTTAGTGTTCTTATACGTACCCTTTTTCTTACGCGCCTTTTTTGTTGGGACTTCTGGCGAAGAAAAACGACAATTGGTGCTGCGCTTAGCAGGAGCGATCGGGATCTTCTTGCTGCTGACCGCCAATATTTGGTTAGGGATGTTGGATCTTTATACGAGTAACACGTTGATCGCGCCTTTTGTGAATCGCAACATGCAGAACAATACCATTACTGGAACCAGTAGCTATTGGTGGACGACTCCGTACCTGCTGCCCATCTTATGTGCTTTGTTCTTTTGCGGTGCGATCCGTGTCTGGCCGCGTCTATCTGGCGGTTTCAAATTAATGACGGCAGCTGCAGCAGTCTTTTTCGTTTTATCATCGAACGCTATTCCTTGGCAATGGCTAGGCAGTCTGGACAATGGTGTAATCAATTTACTGCAATTTCCTTTTCGGTTCTTTGTTCCGGCCACGATTTTGATCTTAGTCGGTTTGTGCCTGCTGGTTCCTTATTATCGGGGCAAGCCATTGGCAAATCCGCGTTGGTTCGTCCTCGTTTTAGTCTTGAGTGTTGGTCAAATCCTGATCCAAAACACGGTCAAAATGCAGGATTGGCACTCTGATGAAGCGGCGGTTTCACTGCGAAACCACACCTATCTGTCGGCGGAATCTGAAGCGCAATTGAAGGAAGCCTATTTTAGTAAAGACAAGTCCTTAGCATTAGCGCTGTATCAACGTTCTACCCCAGATTATCTGCCCCTCTATCAAGAGACCAAGAAGAACAAGTACAATTTGTACGGGGAAGAAATCATTGAAAAAAATGATACCGTGGCAAAAACCGTAGAAAACGGGAAGCTTACTTTACGTTGGCAAGGTGATCAAGAGACGTGGAAGGCGTTACCGATCATCAATTACCGATATACTGAATTGACCCTCAATCAGCAGCCACTAACTGAGAAAGATGTCTCTTTGAGTGCCATTGGTGCCGTTTCTGTCCAACAGCAAGCAGGGGAGAATGTCTTAGTCGTTGATTACGACGCACCTTGGTTTTTCGACGGAGCTTTATGGCTGACGATCATTTCTTGGCTCGCTTTGCTCATCGGCTTTATCAGCTGGAAAACCAGACAGCTGTATCGTCGTCGTAAGGTCGTACAAGCTTTATTGAAAGAATCTGAATAAAATGAATCAAAAAAGAACTTCAGCGAGAGGGCTGAAGTTCTTTTTTTGTTGATCAGCAACAGTGTACCTATTTTTTTCCGAGAGAAACAATAATCGTTGCGCACGCAACGATTATTCCTTATAATAGATAAGACACTTTGAAGAACCAAGAAAGGCAGGAGTGCTCATGGAAGCCATTATCCGCTCAATCAATCATATTGCCCGTCTCGCTACCCTTTATCGGGAAAAAGAACTGAAAAAATTTGGTTTAGGCGGGATGCATCATACCTATATCTTAAACATTTGCCGCCAACCGGGGATCAGTCAAGAAGCCTTAGCCAAGAAGATTTTTGTGAATAAAAGCAATGTTGCCCGTCAACTAGCGATCCTAGAAGAACGAGGATTTATCACTAGAACCAGCAGTCCCACCGACAAACGACAATTACTGGTTTATCCAACCGAAAAAGCACTTGTCGTCCAACCAAAGATCCAACAGCTGCTTCAAAGCTGGAATGAACAAGTCGTAGCAGGTTTTTCTGCTGCCCAACAGCAGCAGCTGATCGCTGATCTGGAAATCGTCAAAGAAAATTCCCAGCGGCTTTTAGCGAAAGATGAGGCGATGGAATGAATCTTTTGACTCAATATTTAAAACCCTATATCGGCCGCATCTCCCTTGGCGTCAGCATCAAATTCTTCGGGTCATTGATGGACTTGCTATTGCCTTGGATTTTGGCGTATATCATCGATTCTGTGATTCCCGCGAAGCAAGTATCTGCGATTTTTGCTTGGGGTGGGGCGATGGTGGTCTGCTCCATCATCGCAGTTGTCACCAATATCATCGCCAATCGGATGGCCTCTAGTGTTGCTCGCGATACCACTGGTAGTATACGCCATGACTTATTTGAAAAAGTTTCCTATCTGTCGATTCCGCAAGTCGAAGAAGTCGGGATTCCTTCCTTGGTGTCTCGCTTGACGACAGACACTTACAACATCCATCAAACGGTAGGGATGATCCAACGGATGGGGATTCGTGCCCCGATTCTGTTATTAGGGGGAATCATGATCACTGCTACATTAGATCCCGTTTTGACACTGGTCTTAGTAGGCGTCTTGCCCTTCACTTTAGTGGCAGCAGTCACCATCTCGAAACGGGGGATCCCCTTGTTTGCTTCATTACAAAAGCAAGTGGATGTGTTAGTGCGAACTGTCCGTGAAAATGTGACTGGGGCTCGGGTGATCAAGGCCTTGTCCAAAGCAGATTACGAGAAAAAGCGCTTTGACCACGTCAATCAAGACGTAGTAGCTGCGGAAACCACCGCTAATCGAACGATGGCTGCAACACCGCCCCTGATGGACCTATTTTTGAATATCGGACTGACACTAGTGATCGTCGTCAGTGCCTTTCGCGTCAATCAAGGGTTGACCCAACCAGGCGTCATCATCGCCTTTTTGACCTATTTTACGATCATTTTGAATGCCATGCTCAGTATCACGCGCATCTTTGTGATCGTGTCGAAGGGGCTGGCTTCTGCCGATCGGATCCAATCCGTCTTGCGCCTGCCGCAAAATATGCAAGTCATTGAGGCGCCTGTCAAAGAAGAGTCTGCGCATATCGTTTTTGAAAAAGTTTCCTTCACCTATCCTAACGGTACCCAGGTGCTGAAAGACATCGATTTTTCCTTGCAGCCGGGAGAAACCTTAGGGATCATCGGGGCGACTGGTAGTGGAAAATCAACAATCGTCAAACTACTGCTGCGGCTCTATGACCCAACGAAGGGTATGATCCGCATCGCTGGTCGCGACATTCGCTCCATCGATCCGACGGAGTTGCATCAGTTATTCGGTGTCGTCTTACAAAAAGACGTGCTTTTTGCGGAAACGATCGAAGAAAATATCGCTTTTGGCCGGCGGTTTTCCAAAGAGCAGATCGAAGAAGCGGCGGCTCGCGCCCAAGCCAAGGAGTTTATCAATCAACTGCCCAAGCGCTTAGCTCATCCACTGCATGCCAAAGGCAGCAATTTAAGCGGCGGTCAAAAGCAGCGGGTCTTGTTATCGCGGGCATTGGCGGGGGATCCGGAAATTTTGATTTTGGATGATTCTGCTAGTGCGCTGGATTATCGGACCGACGCTCAATTGCGCAAGGTCCTGAAACAGCAGTTTCAACAGACGACGACGGTCTTGATCGCGCAGCGGATCAGCTCGATCCAGCATGCCGACAAAATTTTGGTACTGGAAAACGGTCAAATGAACGGCTTTGGCAGTCACCAAGAATTACTAGCAGAAAATGCGATCTACCAAGCCATTTATCAAGGTCAGACAGGAGGTGCCGACGATGCCGAAGAAAAAAACGGAAAAACCAAAGGATAGCAAGAAAACACTCCGGCGTTTGTGGGGCTATCTCTACGAGTACAAAGGACTCCTGTTGGCAGCCGCTATTTTAATGATGGTCAGCAACATCTTCGCCTTGGTGGGACCGTTGCTTTCCGGGTACGCCATTGATGCCATTCAACCGGGTCCCGGCAAGGTCATTTTTGAACGAGTCTTCTTTTATTGTGGGCTGATGCTGCTGTTTTATCTTGCGTCTTCCCTTCTTAGTTATCTGATTTCGCTCATGATGATCCGCTTGAGTCAGCGGGTGGTGGCAGCGATGCGCAAGGCGATTTTTGATAAAATCACCGAATTGCCAGTGGGGTATTTTGACCGGGTCGCCACTGGGGATATCATCAGCCGCATCAGTTATGACGTCGATACCATCAATACGTCATTGGCCAGCGATGCCATTCAAGTCCTCAGCAGTCTTGTGACGATCATTGGTTCGTTTGTGATGATGGTTTTGATTTCGCCGCTGCTGGTGCTGATTTTTGTCGGAACGGTTCCCGCTTCGATCTTTTTGACCCGCTTTTTGATGAGCAAATTTCAACCATTGTTTCGCCGTCGTTCCCGCAAATTAGGCGAACTGAACGGTTTTGTGGAAGAGATTATTTCTGGTCAGCAAACGATCAAGCTGTATAACCAAGAAGAAGCGATCATCAGCCGTTTTGACGAAAAAAACCAAGAAGCGGTGGATGCCTATTACAATGCCGAGTACTACGGTAGTATGACTGGTCCTTCCATCAACTTTATCAACAATCTGTCCTTGTCCTTGATCAGTATGTTTGGCGCCTTGCTGTTTTTGTTCGGTCATCTGACACTCGGGAACGTTTCTTCTTTTGTCTTATACTCCAGAAAATTCTCAGGACCAATCAATGAGTTAGCCAATATCTTCAGCGATTTGCAATCGGCGTTGGCGGCGGCAGAACGGATCTTCCGTTTGCTGGATGAAGAACCGGAAGTTTCTGATGTTCCTGGAGCCTACGAATACCATGAGGTGTCTGGTGATGTCGCCTTTGACCACGTGACCTTCGGCTATCAAGCACAGCAGCCCATCATCAAAGACCTTTCGCTGGAAGTACCGGCTGGCAGCTTGGTTGCGATCGTCGGACCAACCGGAGCCGGGAAAACCACCATCGTGAACCTCTTGATGCGGTTTTATGACCCTGACCAAGGAGCGATTCGTTTAGACGGCAAAAATATCCGCCAAGCGACACGCCACAGCTTACGGCAAAGCTATGCGATGGTGCTGCAAGACACCTGGCTGTTCACGGGAACGATTTTCGACAATTTGGCCTACGGCAAGGTGAATGCGACGATGGCAGAAGTCCAAGCTGCTGCACAAGCCGCCCATATCCATGACTTTATTATGAGCCTGCCAAAAGGCTATGATACTTTGATTTCTGAAGACGGAACCGGTATCTCACAAGGACAAAAACAACTATTGACGATTGCACGAGCGATGCTGTTGGATGCCGATCTGCTGATTCTTGATGAAGCCACATCGAATGTCGACACGCAAACGGAGCTGCTGATCCAAGCAGCGATGACCAAATTGATGAAAGGCAAAACCTCCTTTGTGATCGCCCATCGCTTGTCCACGATTCGACATGCCGACACGATCCTCGTGGTGGAACAGGGCAATATCGTAGAGCAAGGGACCCACGAAGAGTTAGTAGCCAAAGAGGGGCGTTATGCCGCACTTTATCAGGCACAATTTGACGCATGATCCATAGCTAGTCCGCATCCGTACAAGGAGTAACCCACTGCTTGCACGGATGTTTTTTTCGTGCCATCGGCTTTCTTGGCATAGGTACAAAATCTTCTTATGACAAATCAGGCAATTATCGGTATACTTAAGAAAGGGGTATCATCAAACAGAAAGAAGGGAAACAATTGGATCATAAACAACTAAAAGAATTCCCCAATGATTTTTTATGGGGTTCAGCATCAGCAGCCTATCAAGTAGAGGGCGCATGGCAAGAAGACGGCAAAGGCGCTTCAGTTTGGGACGATTTTGTCCGCATTCCAGGCAAAACCTTTAAAGCAACGAACGGAGATGTCGCGGTCGACCATTACCACCGCTTCAAAGAAGATGTTGCCTTGATGAAAGAACAAGGATTGAAAACCTATCGTTTTTCTATTGCTTGGACACGGATTTTTCCAGAAGGACGAGGAGAAGTCAATCAAGCAGGGTTAGACTTTTATTTAGCCTTGATCGATGAACTGATAAAAGCAGGGATCGAACCGATGGTGACCTTGTACCATTGGGATCTGCCACGAGCTTTGCAAGAAGAATACGGTGGCTGGGAATCTCGCAAAATCATTGAAGATTTCACCAACTATGCGGCCGTATTGTTTGAAGCCTTTCGCGGCAAAGTCCACTATTGGGTCAGCTTGAATGAACAAAATATCTTTACTTCTTTAGGCTATCTTTTAGCTGCCCATCCACCAGGAGTGACCGATCCTAAACGGATGTATGAAGTCAATCATATCGCTAACTTGGCAAATGCGTCGGTGATCAACAAGTTCCATGAGATGAAAATCCCAGGGAAAATCGGACCAAGTTTCGCCTATTCACCAAACTACCCAATCAACAGCGACCCGAAAAATATTTTGGCAGCTGAAAACGCGGAAGACTTGATGGCGCATTATTGGTTAGATGTCTATCTTTGGGGCGAATACCCGATTGCTGCAATGAATTACTTGAAAGAGCAAGGGATCGCACCAACGATCGAACCAGGTGATATGGACTTGCTGCGTTCAGCAAAACCAGATTTCTTAGGGATCAACTATTACCAAACAGCAACAAATGCCTACAATCCATTAGATGGTGTCGGTGCGGGGAAAATGAACACCACTGGGAAAAAAGGCAGCTCCGAAGAAACCGGGACACCAGGAATGTTCAAAAAAGCTGAAAATCCATTTGTGGAACGGACGAATTGGGATTGGGAGATTGATCCTCAAGGGCTGCGGATCGCTTTACGCCGAATCACTAGCCGTTATCGGGTGCCTGTGATCATTACGGAAAACGGACTTGGTGAATACGACAAATTAACCGACGATCATCAAATCCATGACCAATACCGCATCGATTATTTAGCAGGGCATGTCCATGCTATCAAAGAAGCGATCAGCGACGGCGCGGAAGTTCTTGGCTATTGCACCTGGTCCTTCACTGATTTGCTAAGCTGGTTGAACGGCTACCAAAAACGCTATGGCTTTGTCTATGTCGACCAAGATGAAACGCAAGAAGGATCTTTGGCACGCTACAAGAAAGACAGCTTCTACTGGTACCAAGAGCTGATCAAAACCAACGGGCAAGAGTGCTAGCCTTCTAAAACCAATACCTGAATAAGCGAAACGACCCCTGCAACGGCAGTAATCGTTTCTTAGAAAAAAGTACGTTCCACCTGTAGCGACCGCCCAAAGGTAGACCAAAAGTCTCGCTTTTTGGGCCGCTTCGAAGGAGAACGTCCTTTTTTTGAGTATTATCGTTGACAAGTGTAAACGATAATTGTAAAGTAGAAGGAGATTACAACTGTAAACATAAAAGGTTAATGAGTTTGCCTAGCAAGCAAGGAGGAAGGAAACAATGATCGAAAAGAATTATGGGGTAAAAGGGATGACCTGTGCGTCTTGTTCCCAGACCGTCGAAAAAACAGTCAGCAAGCTGGCGGGGGTCGACCAAGCAGCGGTCAATTTGGCTACTGAAAAATTACATATTCGTTATGATGAGCAGCAGCTCACCGAAGAAACACTCGCTGCGGCCATCAAAGCAGCGGGCTATCAACTGATCGGCTCTCAAAGACAAGAGACCTTTGCCATCTCGGGCATGACCTGTGCGTCTTGTGCCCAAACAGTAGAAAAAGCTGTCCAAAAATTAGCGGGTGTGGAGCAAGCCTCCGTCAATCTGGCAACAGAAAAACTGACGGTCAGCTATCAACAAGATCAAGTGACCGCCGCGAAGATCGCAGCTGCCGTGAAAGAGGCGGGCTATGATGCACAGCTGCCGACCGCTTCTGCTGACAAGGCGGATTCAAAACAGGCAGAGATTCGTGCTCTATGGCAACGGTTTTGGCTTTCAGCGCTCTTTACGATCCCCTTGTTCTATTTGACGATGGGGGAAATGATCGGTTTGCCGATCCCTGGCTTTTTAGATCCGATGGCCTATCCAGTCAATTTCGTTACCACTCAATTGCTTTTGGTCTTACCGGTGATGGTCCTCGGTCGCGCCTTTTACATTGCTGGTTTCAAAGCGCTTTGGAAAGGCCATCCCAACATGGATTCCCTCGTCGCATTGGGAACCAGTGCTGCCTTCTTTTATAGTATTTATGGGACCGTGATGGTCTACCTGGGCACGACCCACTATGCGATGCACTTGTACTATGAAACGGCCGCCGTTATTTTGGCATTAGTAACCTTAGGAAAATACCTTGAGTCGGTCTCGAAGGGCAAAACCTCCGAAGCCATCAAGAAGTTGTTGGATCTCGCACCGAAAAAAGCCCGTGTGCTTCGCGGCAGCGGGCATCAAGTCGAAGAAGTCGAAGTGGATATTGAAGAAGTCGCAGCTGGCGATATCTTAGTCGTACGACCTGGTGAAAAGATTCCTGTGGATGGGATCGTTACCCAAGGACGCTCTGCCATCGATGAATCAATGATCACCGGAGAAAGCTTACCTATCGAAAAACAAGTCGGTGATCGGGTGATCGGCGCCAGTATCAACAAAAATGGCTCGTTTCAATATGAAGCCACCAATGTGGGAGAAGATTCAACGTTAGCGCAAATCATTCAGTTAGTAGAAAATGCCCAAGGCTCCAAAGCGCCGATTGCCCGCATGGCTGACAAAGTTTCGGGTGTGTTTGTCCCGATCGTGATGGTCTTGGCGGTTTTTGCAGGACTTGCCTGGTTTTTCTTAGGACAAGAAACCTGGATCTTCTCATTGACCATTACGATCTCTGTATTAGTGATTGCTTGTCCGTGTGCCTTAGGATTAGCGACACCGACCGCCATTATGGTGGGTGCGGGCAAAGGGGCAGAAAATGGCGTCTTGATCAAAAGCGGCGATGCGTTAGAAACAGCTAGAAACGTGACGACGATCGTTTTTGATAAAACCGGCACGATCACAGAAGGCAAACCAGTCGTAACCGATCTCCTGCCTGCCGGCAACCACACGCCGACGGAATTGCTGCAGCTGGCGGCTTCTGTTGAAAAAGGCTCAGAACATCCATTAGGCGAAGCCATTGTGATCGAAGCCCGCACGCAAGCCCTCGCCCTACAAGAAGTTGACGGGTTTGAAGCGATTCCAGGGCATGGGATTCAAGGAACGATCGCTGGCAGTCCAGTCCTATTAGGCAACCAGAAATGGTTGGAAAAACAAAACGTTGCCATCGATGGCCTGATCGAGCAAGCCCAACAATTGGCTCACGAAGGGAAAACACCGATGTATGTTGCCAAAGACGGCGAAGCAATCGGGATCATCGCTGTGGCAGATACTATCAAAGAAAGCAGTCGAAAAGCCATTGAACGTCTGCATCAAATGGGCTTGTACGTAGCAATGATCACGGGCGACAATGCCCGAACGGCCCAAGCCATCGCCAAACAAGTCGGTATCGATGAAGTGATCAGTGACGTCTTGCCAGAAGATAAAGCCGCCAAAGTAGCTGGCCTGCAAGCCAAAGGCCAAAAGGTTGCGATGGTAGGTGATGGGATCAATGATGCGCCGGCGTTAGCCCAAGCCGATGTAGGGATCGCGATTGGCTCTGGTACCGATGTCGCCATCGAATCGGCAGACATCGTACTGATGCGCAGCGATCTAATGGACGTCCCATCAGCGATCGAGTTAAGTCGGGCAACCATCAAAAACATCAAAGAAAATCTTTTCTGGGCTTTTGCTTATAACGTCTTAGGCATCCCTGTTGCAATGGGTGTGCTGCATCTTTTCGGGGGCCCCTTGCTCAATCCAATGATCGCTGGGGCGGCCATGAGCTTCAGCTCGGTATCCGTTTTATTAAATGCCTTGCGGCTGAAACGATTCCAACCCTCAGCGGAAAAATAAACGAAGTAACGAATGAAACAACAAAAAGACCTGCCCACGGTTTTCTTCCTTCAGAAACCGTGGGCAGGTCTTTTTAGTGCTGGACATCTAAATAAGAGTAGGCCCGCACGTCATAACGGTTGCGACTACGGGAAAATTCGATAGGTGAGCCATTTTTCTGATAGACGATCTGTTCGATCTCTAAGACCGGATCATCGACTTTACAGTCCAAATACTGTTGATCGTACGCGGCACTTTTATCAGCGGCGATGGTGCGGTAGGCGCCAGCAAACTGGACCCCTAGTTCCTCTTTGACATAACGGTAGATAGAACTTTCTAAATGGCCACGAGTTAAATTGGGCACCAAATGGACCGGCATATAGGTATATTCTAAAATAAACGGCTGGTCTTCAAGAATCCGCAAGCGGACAATACTATAGATCGGCTGTTCTTCCGTCAACATCAACTTTTCTTGGATCGTTTGGTCAGGAAATTCGACTTGAAAATCGATGACTTGACTGACTAGCTTGCGGCCAGCTTTGCCCATTTCCGTTGACAAGCCTTCATAGACCGTTAAAGCAGTGGTGTCTTTTTTTAAGAATGGGTGGTTCAATATTTTTGTTCCAGCGCCCCGCTGAGAATAAACCAGTCCTTCCATGGCTAAAATACCGATGGCTTTTTTGATGGTCATCCGGCTGACTCCGAATTCTTCGACTAAATCAGTTTGATTCGGCAGTAAGCTGTCAGGCGGATACGTTTTGTTTTTGATGCGTGTGCGTAAAATATTGGCAATTTCTTGGTATTTTGGCATCTGATCACCTCGCAAGAAGTATAGCTGAAAAAAGCGGTTTCGACAATCAAACCTTGGTTTTTTTATAAAAAGAACGGCTGACTGAAAAAATTCAGCCAGCCGTTGCGCTTAATCGATCGATGGTTCTGCTTGACGATCTAAAACACGTAAGAATGGATACCAGATCAAGCCGACGATCACCACGTCAATGACTTGTAGCAAACCACCTAACCAAGAGTTGGTTGCTAAGACACCACTGAAGACCACTGGAACGGTCCAAGGGACAGATACACCAGTTGGTGCAGGAACAAGTCCAGCCGCCATCACTAAGTAGTTGAAGGTCGTTACCACAAGAGGTGCCACGACCCAAGGAATCAGGATCGTCGCATTCAAGACGATCGGCATACCGAAGATGGCTGGTTCGTTAACGTTAAAGATCCCTGGTGCTAAAGCCAAACGACCCACATCGCGGTATTGTTTTTTCTTCAATACGAAAGCCATCAAGATAACAACGGCTAACGTCATACCAGAACCGCCTAATCCAACGGTAAAGGTTTCCATAAATGGTTTTGTGACGATATGCGGCAGTGCATCCCCATTTTGATACGCTTCTAAGTTGTCTAACATCAATGTATTCCAAATCGGGTCCATCACAGAGTTGACGATGATTTGACCATGTAGACCGAAGAACCAAAGGAATTGAACAAAGAACAAAGCCAGTAGAGTTGCTGGCAAGCTGCTGCCTAGTCCAGTCAATGGTTTTTGGATCAATTCATAAACCAAGTCATGCAAGTTGGCATTGAAGACACCCGTCATGATGGCATTGATCACTAAGAATACCGTTAAGGTGATAATTGCTGGAATCAAAGCGGCAAAAGATTTAGAAACTGCTGGTGGCACCCCATCAGGCATTTTGATCTGCCAGCCGCGTTTTGTGATGCGGCAATAGATTTCAGCTGCCAAAAATGCTGCGATCATCCCGATAAACATCCCTTTTGCGCCAAGACGATCAAGAGACAGCACACCGGAGATCGTTTCGCCAGATTCAGTAGTCATAAAGAAAGGAGTCAAGATCAAAAAGCTGGCAAAAGAAACGGCACCGCCAAAAATCCCTTCCACATCATATGATTTTGATAAATAATAGCCAATACCGAAAGTAACGAAAACAGTCATGATACTCATTGTTGCATTTTGCCCATTACCAAACAGTGTTCCTAATGTTCCTTTAGTGGCATCACTGAAGAAGGGCAGGTTGTTTAAAACGACCACGATCGATCCAAACATAGTGATTGGGAACGAAAGCATAAACGCGTCCCGCAAGACGGTCAGGTAGCGATTTTGTCCTAAGGCATTCGCCAAAGGCAAAATCTTTTCAGATAACTTGTCCATAAAACCATTCATTATTAGTTCACTCCTTAAATTTCTTTTTGCAATCGATTACATTGATAATGTATCATGTTTTATTTTAAATGTCTATACATTTATTTTAAAAAAGATTGATTTTTGTAACTGCTTCCTTTATGATTAGGGCAGCAAAGAAAAAATGAGGAGTGAATGAAGATGGATTATCAATTTCCAGCAGGCTTTTGGTGGGGGTCAGCCGCTAGTGGCCCACAAACAGAAGGTGTATTTGAAGGTGATGGCAAAGGGGCAAGCATCTGGGATTACTGGTATCAGCAAGAACCAGAGAAATTTTTCAATGGGGTAGGTCCTGAAAAAACCTCGCAAGTCTACACACGCTATCAAGAAGATATTCAACTCATGAAAGAAACCGGCCATACGACGTTTCGGACGTCGATCCAATGGAGTCGTCTCTTCCCGCAAGGCAAAGGAGAAGTCAATCAAAAAGCCGTTGATTTTTACAATGCCTACATTGATGAGCTGATTGCCAACGGGATCGAACCTTTCATGAATTTATACCACTTCGATATGCCAATGGCGCTGCAAGAAAAAGGCGGCTGGTTGAACCGAGAGACCGTGGATGCCTATGTCGCGTTTGCGCAAACCTGCTTTACGTTATTTGGTGATCGTGTCAAGAAATGGTTCACTCATAATGAACCAATCGTCCCTGTTGAAGGCGGCTATCTTTACCAATTCCATTATCCGAATGAGATCAACATGAAACATGCAGTCCAAGTTGGGTTCCACGAAACGTTGGCGAGTGCCAAAGCCATCAAAGTCTATCATGAGATGAACCTTGATGGGGAGATCGGCATCATCTTGAACTTGACGCCAAGCTACCCAAGAGATGAGAACGATCCAGAGGATGTCAAAGCAGCGCAAATCGCGGATGCCTTCTTTAATCGTTCTTTCTTAGACCCAGCGGTCAAAGGGACGTTTCCAGAAGAACTAGTGACCATCGTCAAGGAATTGGATATGGTACCAGCGATGGAAGCCGATGATTTACAAACGATTCGCGAAAATACGATCGACTTGTTGGGGATCAATTATTACCAACCTCGTCGTATCATGAAGAAAGAATCACCGATCGATCAAGCGAAAAGTCCAATGCCAGATGATTACTTTGATAACTATGATATGCCGAACAAGAAAATGAACCCGTATCGTGGATGGGAAATCTATGAAAAAGGGATCTATGATATTTTGACAAACACGCGAGAAAACTATGGCAATATCAAGTGCTACATTTCTGAAAATGGCATGGGTGTCGAAGGAGAAGAACGTTTCGTCAATGCTGATGGCGTGATCGAAGATGATTACCGCATCGAGTTTGTCTCTGACCACTTGAAGTATGTCCACCAAGCGATCCAAGAAGGAACCAATTGTGTTGGCTACCATATGTGGACCTGCATGGACAACTGGTCCTGGACCAATGCTTACAAGAACCGTTACGGATTTATCTCCGTTGACTTAGCAAATGATGCTAAACGAACGGTGAAAAAATCAGGTCGTTGGTTTAAAGAAGTTTCAGATAATAACGGCTTTTAATAACAATGGAAAAAGCAATGCTGTAGGGATCAGCATTGCTTTTTTTGTGTAAAATCGCGGATTTTTCTGTCTTGTTCCGAAGGGCATTCTCTATTAAAAAACCACCTGTTTTTGCAAATGATAAGCTGGGTTAAACAAAAGCACAGTTTTGATAAAGAAAAGACTAGACATGGAAACGTTCTCGTGGTATTCTTTAGTAGAAATCGGTTTCATTATTTTGTTTAGGGTTTGAAAGGAGAAAAAACAATGGATAAATTTATTGGATTTATGGAGAAGCACTTTATTCCGATCGCTTCTAAAATAGGCTCTCAAAGACATCTAGTGGCCATTCGTGACGGATTTATCGTAACGATGCCGTTGATGATCTTAGGCTCTTTTGGGGTATTGATCAACAACTTACCAATTCCTGCCTATATTGATTTTATGAATGGCATTTTTGGTGAAGGGACATGGCAAGCCTTTGGGAACAACTTGTCAGCAGGTACTTTTTCAATACTTGGTCTGTTAATCGCTTTCACAGTAGCGTATAATTTAGCTAAAAGCTACAATCAAGACGCATTAGGTGCTGGGGCGATCTCAGTTGCAAGTTTCTTCGCATTAGGTGCAATGGCGACAGGCCCAGATGGTTTGTTAACAGCTGCCGGACTTGGTTCTCAAGGATTATTTTTAGCATTAATCGTATCGATCATTTCTACTGAGATCTTCCGTCGTCTAGCTGGCAACCCACGCTTAGTCATCAACATGCCTGATGGCGTACCACCAGCAGTCTCACGTTCATTTGCTGCATTATTCCCAGCAATGATCACCGTATCGATCTTTGCTTTGTTTACAGCAATTTTCCAAGCATTTGGTGTGACAAGTATCGTATTGTCCTTCTATGAATTGGTGCAACAACCATTCATGGGCTTGGCAAACTCTTACCCAGCTGCTTTGCTATTAGGTTTTATCTCTGCATTCTTATGGTTCTTTGGTTTGCATGGTGCCAACATCATCGACCCGTTCATGCAAACGATCAATGTGCCAGCGATCGAAGCAAATGCACGAGCATTAGAAGCAGGAACAGATTTGCCTTATATCGTGAACAAACCATTCTTTGATTCTTTCGTGAACATCGGCGGAACAGGTGCGACACTAGGTCTTTTGATTGCGATCTTTTTAGTTGCTCGTCATCATAAAGCGTATATGACTGTCGCAAAACTATCCGTTGCACCAGGTGTGTTCATGATCAATGAACCAGTGATGTTTGGGTTACCAGTTGTCTTGAACCCAATCTTGTTCATCCCATATGTGTTGACCCCACTTGTTTTAGTAACGACTGCTTATTTTGCAACCGCAACTGGCTTAGTTCCTGCAAGTACCGTCATCGCACCATGGACGACGCCACCAATCATCGGCGGTATTTTGTCGACACAAAGTATTGCTGGCGGAATCTTGGCAGCTGTTAACTTGATCTTGTCGGTCGTTATCTACTTGCCGTTCGTGAAAATGGCGCAAATTCAAGAAACACGCCGTTTAAAAAATGCGTAATGTCTGATCGAGTCGATTAGAAACAAGCGCCAAACGTAATAGACCTTATCCGGCCGCGATCAGAGTGCAATACCCCTTATCACACTGCTTCATTGGAAGGTGCAGTGGTGTGATGACACTCTTTTCGTTTGGCCGGTTCTTTTCTCGTTTTTCAATCAATACAATACAACACACGTTTTGGAGGTGGCAAAATGCCCAAATATATGGAGATCGCAGATGTTCTGCGTAAAAGAATCAAGGATGGAACTTATCCGAAAGACAGTCTTTTACCTTATCAAACAGAGTTAGTGGAAGAGTTTGGCGTCAGCCGAATGACGATTAAAAATGCGGTGAATATCCTGATTATGGAAGGCTTGCTGCTGACAAAGCGCGGCTTAGGGACCAAAGTTTTGAATCATTCCTTTTGGGGAAAAGATACCTCATCGGTGACAGAATACAAAGGCCTGAGCTATCAGATGAAACAAGAAAAACGGACGTTGACTAGCCAAGTCATCACCTTTGAAGTCTGTTTTCCTACAACAAGAATTCAAGAGATGCTTCAGATCACTGCCGAACAACCAATCTATCATGTGATCCGTTTGCGGATCTTAGAAGGCAATCCATACATACTCGAGCATTCCTATATGCCGTTGGATCTGGTCAGCGGTTTGACGAAAGAGATCTTGGAAGAATCCGTCTATGACTATCTACTGCAAGATTTAGGCTACAAATTTGCTGGTGCTTATCGGACCTTTCAGGCTGCCAAAAGCGATGAATACGATCAAACCTATTTAGCGTGCCAAGCAGATGACCCAGTATTGGAATTAGAACAGATCATCTATTTAGAATCGGGACGTCCAGTGGACTATTCCTGCAGCCGCAATCGGTATGATGTTCGTGGCTATTCCATGTTAGACATGAAGCCTGACCTGTTACAGCACCGCAAAAAGTAACGGCTTACAAACTGCTTCTTCAACGAAAAAACGCTTCATAGCTACTGTTGGCTATGGAGCGTTTTTGTTTTGACTTAAGAAGTGGGTTGGTTTTGATCACCTAGTTTGGCTAAGATAGTTTCCGCAACGGCTTTGGGGATGCCAGCTTGCTGGATCTCTTCCACGGAAGCTGCTTGGATGTTTTTTAACGACTTGAAGGTTTTCATCAGCTGTTGCTTGCGTTTTGGTCCTAAGCCAGGAATTTCATCCAGTTTGGAAGAAAAGCTGTTTTTACTGCGCAGTTGGCGATGGAAGGTGATCGCAAAACGATGGACCTCATCTTGGATCCGTTGCAGCAAAAAGAATTCCACAGAATTGCGTTCCAGCTGGATCGGATCTAAAAATTCCCCGAAAATCAACTCGCTGGTTTTGTGTTTGTTGTTCTTCACTAAACCCGCAACGGGAATATCTAAACCTAGCTGGTTATACAGCACTTCTTGGGCGGCACCGACTTGGGCTTTCCCACCATCGATGATGATCAGATCAGGAAAAGGCAGGTTTTCTTTTAGGACACGAGAGTATCGGCGGTAGATGACTTCTTGCATAGAGCCATAATCGTCGCCGCCTTGTGCGGTACGGATCTTATATTTCCGATAATCATCTTTAAACGGCTTCCCGTCGACAAAAACCACCATTGCAGACACTGGGTCGGTCCCCATGATGTGGGAGTTATCGAAGGCTTCGATCCGATAAGGTGTCGCGATCCCCATGGCTTCGCCTAGACGATCCACTGCACCGATCGTCCGTTCTTCAGTACGCTCGATCAACGCAAATTTTTGTGCCAAGGCAATGCGGGCATTTTTATTGGCCAAATCGACCAATTTCTTTTTGTCGCCTCGTTGGGGCTGCAGGACTTTGGTTTCCAGCAGCGCTTCTAACGGTGCGGCATCGACATTTTGCGGAACAAAGACTTCTTTGGGAATGAAGTGTTCATTCTTTTGGTAAAACTGGCCGACGAAGGTCAAGAAATCCTCATCCGCTTCATTGTAGAAAGGAAACAAAGAGACTTCTCGTTCGATCAGCTTTCCTTGACGGATAAAGAAGACTTGGACACACATCCAGCCTTTGTCGACACTGTAGCCAAAGACATCACGGTCCATCAGATCTGTCAGAGTCATTTTTTGTCGCGTCATGACGGTATCGATTGCTTGGATCTGATCCCGCAGCTCAGCCGCTCGTTCAAACTCTAACGTTTCAATGGCTTCGCCCATCTTCTCTTTCAGGTCTTTCAAAATATCGACGTGACCGCCGTGGAAAAAGTGTTTGACTTGATCCACGATCTTCTGATAATCCTTGGGATCTACATTGTTGACATAAGGACAGACGCATTGACCCAAATGATAATAAAGACAAGGCCGCTTTTGAGAAGGACCGCATTTTCGTAAAGGAAAGAGGCGATCCAGCACCCGTTTGGTTTCATTGGCTGCTCGTGCATCAGGATAAGGGCCAAAATATAAAGCTCCGTCTTTTAAAACTTTACGAGTGATGATCAGACGCGGATAGCGCTCTTTGGTCACTTTAATAAAAGGATACGACTTGTCGTCCTTTAACATGATATTGTATTTTGGTTTGTTTTTTTGAATCAAATTAATTTCCAGCAATAAGGCTTCCGTATTTGATTCGGTAACGACGTACTCAAAATCATTGATTTCTTGAACAAGCCGTTCGGTTTTCGTATCGTGACTGCCGGTAAAGTACGAACGGACACGATTTTTTAAAATTTTGGCTTTCCCAACATAGATGATTTTGTTATTTTTATCTTTCATTAAATAACAACCTGGTTGGTCAGGAAGCAGCGCTAATTTGTTCTTGATTTGTTCGTTCATTTCAAGATCCTTTCTTACTGGTTTGCTCACGAACTGCAAAAGTAGTCAAAGGGTGGTCTAAGCTCTCCTCAAAAAGGGGAACATTAGAGCCCATAGCCAGTACTCTTCATTTTAGCACAAATTTCTTAAGAAACAATCAAACGGGCCAGATCGGCAGCGAGGAAGCGTAATCGTAAGAAAAGGTTAAGAAATCCCACGAGGCGGTGGTTTCCTCCCTTAAAAACAAGTGAATTTATTTGCTTTCTGCTTGTGAGGAATCCTCTTGCGACCACTCCTGAATGAAGGTCCGCAATCCCTCGATGGCTGGTTCTGTGACGGCTTTGCGCTGGATGAGGTAAAATTGGCGCTCAAAATTTTTATCCAGCAGTTGATAGCCAATGCCGTGGGCGGCTCGCTTGGAAAGGATCGAACAGCCGAAGTCTTGTTTCAGTAAAGCGACGATCAATTCATTGCTGGCGATCTCAATGATCGGTCCTTGAATATTTTGTTCCTCTAGATAGCGCTTAGTGTAATAGTAGACACCAGAACTCGCTTCTCGGACGAGCCAAGGACCGACTTGGGGATCACCAGCTAAGACGAGCTGATCTTTCAAAATCGGAAAACGTAAAATACTCGGTGCGGATAAGGGTTTTTCAATGATCCCTAAATCTAGTTGATGTTGCTCAAGCGCTGTTAAGACTTCAGCGGAGTTCATCATCAATACCCGAAAACGCACCGTGGGAAAGGCGTTGTATAAAGCAATCATCAAGTCAGGCATCAACGCCATCGCATAGGTATGAGAGATGCCTAGGGCACAGTGGCTTTGATGCTGTGTGTTGGTATGGATCTCGCTGGCGATTGTCGACCACTCATCCAATAAATTCAGTGCCTTTTCGTAAAGGTACTCTGCTTGGGGCGTGGCGATCACGTTTTTGCGACCATTGCGTAAAAAAAGCGGTGTATCCAGGTCTTGTTCCAACTGCTTGATTTGAGCAGAAACCGTGGGCTGCGAAATAAACAGCAGTTCGGCAGCTTTCGAAAAATTTTTCGTTTCATAGACCATCTTAAAGGTCTCCAGTAATTTTAGCATTGCAATCCCTTCCATTAGAAAATTCAATCATAACTATTATACCAATAAATCCTACTGATCGGTCAATCTGTGTATAATGGATGTTATATGAAAGGATGAAAGCAATGAAGCAACGACAAACAGCTTTGATACTTCCCGGTTTGTTCCTGTCCTTTTCGGTAGCCGTCATCGCCCGAATCATGGCTTTGGCTGTGCCAAAATTAGGGGGAGCAACCCTTGCTATTTTATTAGGAATCATTTTAGGAAATACACTGTTCAAGCAAGAACGCTATCAAGTCGGGACGAAGGTTGCGGAAAGTCGTCTCTTAGAATATTCGGTGGTTTTGCTGGGCTTTACCGTCACTTTCCAGACCATCAGTGAAATGGGCCTTCGGGGCTTTCTCTTTATTTTGCTGATGATGAGTTTGGTCATTACCGCTGCTTATTTGATAGGGAAAAAAATGGGCTTTAATCAAAAGATGAGCCTGATGATGGCAGGCGGCAACGCTGTCTGCGGGTCCTCTGCGATTGCGGCGATCGCACCAGCCATTGATGCCGATGATGAAGAAAAAGGGCAGATCATCACCTTGGTCAATCTTTTAGGAACAGTGATGATGCTGACGCTGCCGTTTTTAGGCTTGGCCTTATACGGCGATGATCTGTTGCAAAAAAGCGCCTTACTTGGTGGCACGCTGCAATCCGTCGGACAAGTCGTGGCGGGGGCTAGTTTGATTGATGCCGACACCGTCAAATACGCGATGCTCTTTAAAATCGCGCGCATCATCATGTTGGCAGTCGTCGTCATTGTTTTTGAACGAATGACGACAAAGACCCCCACCAAAACCAAAGCCAAAGGCAAGCTGCGGCTGCCGATCCCTTGGTATGTGTTGGGCTTCTTGACCATCTGTATCTTGAACAGCTTCTTGCCGCTGCCTAGCTGGTTGAATGAGGGCGCTCATTTTATCAGTACGTGGTTTGAAACGACGGCGTTGGCAGCCATCGGTTTGCGGCTGGATTTCCGCAAGTTTTTAAAAGAAGGCCCGCGCTTTTTATTCTATGGCCTTTCCGTTGGCGCCGTCCAAACCGTGGGTGCTGTTGCATTGATTTGGTTGCTGCGGCTCTAATGTTTTCACATAAAAGCGATCCATCGTGGTATGCTGTGCCGCCAATAGTGGCTGGGGCAATGCGCGATAGCCGGCTTTTTGATAGACATGCAAGGCTGCTTCTAAAGAATGATGGGATTCTAAATAGAGTTGCCGATAGCCTAGTTCAAAAGCTTTGGCCTCGATTTTCGCCAGCAGAGGATAGCTGAGACGCTGCCCTTTGGCAGCATCACTGAGATAAAATTTTTGCAGCTCGGCGATTTGCCCTTCTGAATCATAAGCGGCAAGACCACCGCCACCTAAAAGGGTCCCTGATTCATCGGTGACGACAAAATAATGGCGGCTAGCAGGATCTGCTGCATAAAATTCACTTAAGTGGTCTAACTCGGGATCAAAATAGGCAGTTCCTGGAACCGCCAACTGGTGGTCGGTCAAGCTTTTGCGAATGATAGCAGCTAATGGGGCATCATCTTGAGATTGGATCGGACGAAATATCGGCTTCGTGCAGTTCCTCCTTAATGTAAAAGTAAATGAATAGCTATAGTGTACCACAGCATCGAGGTAGTGTTTAGTGATGATAAGAAAAGCCATCCTCGCAATGGCGCCCCTCTTTAATAAGAAAACCGCCCCCTCGTTGCCAGGCTCCTAATGTGAAAAGGAGGATGGCGCAACGAGGGGGCGGTTTTTGTGTTCGTCATGGAAGCAGTAATTAGAGCGTTTCACCATTAGAGGCGATCACTTGCTGGTACCACGCAAAGGAATCTTTTTTCAAACGATTCAAGGTTCCTTTGCCGGTATTGTCTTTGTCGACATAGATCATGCCATAGCGTTTCTCCATTTCGCCGCTGCCGAAGCTGACGATATCAATGATCCCCCAAGGCGTATAACCTAATAGCGGTACACCATCTTCAACCACCGCTTTTTCCATCTGTTCGATATGCTCTTTCAGGTAAGTGATGCGGTAGTCATCATGAACTTGCTGTTCATTGGTTAATTGATCGTAAGCACCAAAGCCATTTTCTACGATAAATAGCGGCAAGTCATAGCGTTGATAGATCGTATTTAACACATAGCGCAACCCGACTGGATCGATAGGCCAGCCCCAATCAGAAGCACTGATATAAGGATTACTCACGATTTTTGCTCCCGGGATATCCTCAGTTGGTGTGCCAGCCACTTCATCAAGGGTTGAGATCGTTCCTGACATGTAATAGCTGAACCCAATATAATCAACGGTTCCCGCTTTTAATAGCGCTTGTTCCTCGGGCGTGATCTCAATCGTGATGCCTTTTTTCGCCCAATATTTTTGCACATAGGTTGGGATCTTGCCTCGTACGTGGACGTCACTGTAAAAATAGCGCCGTTCATTGGCTTTGACGGATGCCATCAAATCAGCGGGTGCGCAAGAGTAGGGGTAGACTGGGACATAGGCCATCATACAGCCAATCTGAAACTCTGGATTGATTTTTTTGCCTTCGATCACGGCTGCCGCACTGGCAATCAACTCATTGACGCCCGCTTGAAATACAAGTGCTTCTTTTTGACTGTCATCCTCGATGATCATGGCAGAATTGGTCCAAACGTGTAGCGGCTCTTGCCCATCTGCTTGATTATTGATCTCATTGAAGGTCATCCAATACGTTACTTTGTCACGATACCGTTGAAAAACAGTCTTGGCGAATTTGACAAAGAGGGGAATCACTTCTTTGTTAGCAAACCCACCAAATTCTTCATAGAGGGCATAAGGCATTTCAAAGTGGGACAAAGTGATCACGGGTTCGATGCCGTTTGCCTGCAATTCGTCGAAAAGATCATCGTAGTATTGGAGACCGGCTTCATTTGGTTCTTCTTCTGTTCCAGTTGGATAGATCCGACTCCAAGAAATCGATGTCCGTAGACATTTCAAGCCCAGCTCTTTGAATAACTGGATATCTTCTTTGTAACGGTGATAAAAGTCAATGGCTTCATGGTTCGGGTAATACTCTCCTTCAATGACGCCTTTGGTGATTTTACGGGGAATACCGTTGCCACCGGCCGTCATAACATCAGCGGTACTCATTCCACGGCCAGCAACATTCCAAGCGCCTTCCGCTTGATGGGCAGCGATCGCGCCGCCCCATAAAAAATCTTTTGGCATTTTTGCGGACATAAATTTCATTCCTCCTCGACTCATTCGTTTGCTTATAATTCTACTTTTTGGGAACGGTTAGAGGCGATCACGAATGGCAAATAGATCAAGACCGAAATCGCAAGACAAACGACACCGACAACCGCAGCGATCGCATTTCCTCCAGTTCCTAAAAAGAGATTAATGATTCCGGGGGTCGTCCATGGTACCCCAATCGCTGGGGTCGGCATGATCGGCCAGACAACAGTGACAAAATAGCCCACTAAAATATTGACCATTGGCGTTAAAATAAACGGAATGATCATGATTGGGTTCAAGACGATCGGTAGACCGAAGATCATCGGCTCATTGATTTGGAAAATTCCTGGAACTAAGGACATCTTAGCGATCTCACGTTGTTCGGGACGTTTTGAGGCGATGAAAATCGCAATGATCAAGCCCAATGTCATACCAGTTCCGCCCATATTTGCGAACATATCATTTAAAACGCCCCAAGTTTCTTTGTAAGGAACGTCCCACAAGGAGCCGCCTTGGTTGATAAAGTCTAGGTTAGCTAGGTCCTGTTCGGTAAAAATCGCTGAACGAACCGCATTCAAAGTATTTGGTCCATGGATCCCGATCGCAAACAACGTAGTTTGTAAGAACGCCAAGATCAAGACACCGACGACATTGCCCCCCAGATCCCGCAATGGACTTTGGATCCCATTATAAATCAGTTCATTGATGCCTTCTGGTGCGATCATCAAAACTAAGAAATTGATCAAAGCAGTGACTGCCACGATGATCACGATCGGAATCATGCCAGAAAAGGAACGAGAAACTGCTGGTGGTACCATTTCAGGCATTTTGATCTGCAGTCGTTTGACTTTGAAAAGCTTCGGCAAGAATTCACCGACCAAACAAGCCACGATCATAGCTACGAACAACCCTTGGGCGCCTAAATATTGTGTGGAGATCACATTGACATCATCTACTGCAAAGGAGGTCGGGTACAAGATCATAAAGGCAGCGACACTTGTCAAACCAACTAGCGTAGCATCTGCTTGAAAATGTTTAGCTAAAAGTTGGGCAACAAGAAACGCAATGAATAAACTCATGATGTTGATGGTCCCGTTCGCCACGGAAGCTAGGACTTGCTGAGCACTTTCCAGATTAGGAAAAAGCCGATTCAGTTGAAATAATTGCACGATGAAACTCTCATTGGAAAATAAAATATTGTTGACCAAAATAACGAGAGAAGAAGCGATGGTCAGTGGGAAAATCAGCATGAACGCATCCCGGATCGCTGCTACGTGGCGTTGATTGTTCAGCTTTGTTGCGATTGGTACCAACGAGCGGTCTAACAGGTCATTGAATTTTTGCATAATAATAACACCTTTCCTTAATTGATGCCATCATTATAGCGAATGAAAGCGGCTAAAAGTAAGCGGATACGGATTCCGTACATATCTCTCAAGAAATGAAAAAAATTCCGCAGCCGGAACACAGTGTTACAAAAAAAGATGGTTCAGTAAACTGAACCATCAAGGGTTGGAACGATAATCTTGCAAATAGCCGATCAGTGTTTCTAAAATCGCTACTGAAGGCAATTGACTAGTCAAATCAAGAAAGATGTCTTTGCGTTCCTCTTTGATCGCATACTCGATCGAATAATCGCACAGGCGTGCCAACGTACTTTCCCGATTGGGGGTAATGCAATATTTTTGCACGATTGCCTGATTCTCTAAGCCAGTAATGACTTCGATCAGTTCTTTGGTTTCACCAGAGACACTCAAAAAAACCAAAACATTCTTTTGATCTTTTCGCAAAAAGCTTTTGATTGGGTAGGTCAGTTCATCAATGCTGATGCTAAAGTAACCGAGGCTGGCTAGTTTGCGGGCAACGTATTGCGCGATCGCACCGGATGCCCCCATCCCCATAAATAAGATCAAATCGGCATCCCGCATCGCTTCGGCGAGTTTTCGTATTTGGTATTCCGCATCAGGGTGGAAGATCTGCATATTCAAGCCTTTGATGCGCGCTTCTAAACCTAAGTGTTCAGGATGTGCGTCAAAATGGGCTTTTTCTAAATGATTTTTGATATAGAAGCGAAATTCTGGAAACGACTGAAAGCCGACTTTTTGAATAAAACGAAAGACCGAAGTCGAAGAGACATGAGCATCATCGGCAATGTCGCGTACGCGCATATACGGGATCTTTTCTAAGTGATTGACGATAAAACGGTAGATTTCTTGTTCTACCGCAGAGAGCTTGTTCAAGTTTAATTGTTCAAAAAGCGCCATGCTGGTTCCTCGCTGTCCTAGATAATCAATTTACACCAGTATAGCATATCCGAACTTTTAACGGTGCAGCTGTTGGTGGATCTGATAGACTGCGCCGATCAAGCCGGCATCGTTTTTTAGCTTCGCTGGACGAACAGGCGCGATAGTTTGTCCGCGCAAATAATTGATCGCTTCATGCCGTGTTTCCGTGATCGTTAAGCGAGCCTGCAGGCGTTCCCAGAAATAAGGATTGGCACTGATGCCGCCGCCGATCAATACCAATTCTGGGTCAAAACAGCTAATCAAATTGATCAGTCCTACAGATAAATCCGTTAGAAATTGGTCCGTCAGCTTCAGCGCCAACGCTTCGCCTTGCTGCGCGCGGTCAAAAATCTCTTTGGCGTCTTGGGTGGGTTCAAAGCCAGGAACTGCTGCGCCAGCTAAATTGTAGAGGCGAATCAAACCGCCTACGACAGCAGTTTTTTTATTGATGGAACTTTCCTCGATATTGCCTTCTTCTGGCAGCTGATCGATCACCATCCAGCCAAATTCACCAGCCATGCCATGAGCACCTCGGTAGACTTGGTTATTGATCACGATCCCACCGCCTACACCAGTGCCTAGGACAAGACACAAATAGTTGGCAGCCTCTTGCGCATTCCCGATCCATTTTTCAGCAATCGCTGCTGCATTGGCATCATTTTCCACCGCCACAGGCAATCCTGTACGCGCTTCCAAGACTGCTTTAAAATTTTCACCATACAACGATTTGATAGCGCCCGCCGTTAACATAAACCCGTCTTTTTGAACGATCCCTGGGGCACTGATCCCAATGCCATCAATCGTGTGGCGGCTCTGGGCATCTTCGATGATCGTGAGTAGATCCTGATAAAACTGGGCTGGCTCATAGCTAGTAGGGATCGCTGATTTTTCAAGGATCGCTCCGGTTTCATCTAAAACCCCATATTTAATACTTGTTCCGCCAATATCAAATCCTACGTACATCCTTCTTCCTCACCTTCTAAAACATTGTTGCCTTAAGTGTACCATCTGGCAGGAGGAATTTTTTTCTTTTTTCAGCTATTTTTTGCCTGCCGTTTCCGCTGCATCCAAATAAAACAAAATGTCACTTTTGCCTTCCTGATTGGTGCCTTTGTATACCTCCGTATCCAGACCTCCGATGCGAAAGCCTGCCCGCAAGTAGAACAGACAAGCAGAAGGATTGTTGTCCTGCGCTTGTGTATAGATGCCGCGATAGCCTTTGGCAAGGGCCGCTTTCAGTGCCTGTTGGATCAGCAGTTGACCGACTCCTTGCTGGCGGTAGTCTGTGTTGACTTTTAAGTCATAGAGGTACAGATACTTGAAAAAAGCGTCTTGAACGATTGCTAAGCCGATGCATTTTCCATCATCATAAGCACCGATAAACAGACTGTTTCGGCTCATTTCATCATAGCAATAATTTTCATCTGGGAAACGCATCGTCTGAATGTCTTCAGGTGCAAATTTACAGATTGTGTACTGCCAGTTGCCCTCATTATAAGTCGGCAGCATTTTCCCCCATAAGGAGAAGGGTTCGTTTTTCAAGCGAATGTCAGCTTGGTGTTCTTGATCGATCAGTTTGATTTCTAGCATGAGGCACCTCGTTATCTTTTATAAAAGCAGTTGTTTGGTTTGATGCGGTTGTGAGCAGTGTATATGTCAATGTTTCGCTACTAGGGGAACATTCCCATGTACTTGTTAGCAATTTCAAAGCAGATTTCAATCGATATCGTTAAGGTATAGGCGTTTCGATTTTACAAATACCCATAATAAAGAATCTGATGATTGGCATATTGCTGGTAGTCTTTCAAGCAGCCAATGGCTTGGCTATAATCTTCTGCTCGGAGATGGTCGATGTAGGTTTGGAAAAATTGAACCGTCGACAGTGTTTTTTTAGGCGAATTTTTAGGATTCGCCATTTTTTTATAGATTGAGGCACTAATGACACGGCTGCTCAACCATTGGTAGGTGCTGACCAGCAGATCGTTGGGGCTGGCTGCCATGATCGCCATGTAGACTTCTGGCATCTTGTTCATATAATTGACGTAATCCATCTGCTGTCGGTACGTTTTGGCTTCATTCAGCAGCTGTTGAATGTCGTCCATAGCAAAACTCCCCAAGCCAGCAGCAACCTGCTCAGTGGTTAAAATCAGCCAATTGACACAGATTTGCGTGATATCGGCTAGTTCTTTGATTGAAGCTTCCCGCAAAACGACCCCGCGGTTTTTCTTATAAGTGACCAATTTTTCGTGTTCCAGCTGTTTTAAAGCAGAGCGGATCGGGCTGCGGCTATAGCCGGTCGATTTGGACAAAGAAGCTTCCGAAAATGCTTCGCCGACTTTGATATTTCCTGTGAGGATCTCACTTTTTATTTTTTTATAGACAATGGTTTCGATGGTTTCTTCCAACGTCGTTTCCTCCATTTGTGGGTTTACAAGACCTTTACGTAGTTTTTACCCGTTCTTGATGACGCCTTTGTTTCAATCAAAGTATACTACATATTGTTAGTAGTATACTACTAAACAAAACGAAAAGTGAGGATTTTTTATTATGAATAAAAAACAGTGGGCTTTGGTTGGTCTCATTCACATTTTTGCACTAGGCATGCTGGGAGGCTGCGGGAAATCAGCAGCATCGGCGGATGCTAAGGATGGACAGTCAGTTGATAAACTGACGATCGTTCAAATACAAGATGAAACAAATCCAGACTCTGGTCAGAAAAATGAGCAGTTCCGTTCAGACATGTCAGAGGCGTTAGGAATTGAAGTGGAAGAATTAGAAGGTGCTGACTATTCAGTCGGGATCGAAGCATTGAAAGCAGGGAAGCTGGATGTCTTACTAGTTAGTCCAATGAGTTATTATCAAGCCAAAAAAATCGCAGGTGCAGAACCACTAGTGACAACGACTTCAATGGGCCAAGAAGAATACAAAACGCTTTTCGTTGTTGGAAAAGACGATACCACGACGCAGTCATTAGCTGATTTAAAAGGAAAAAGCTTTGCCTTTGTTGATCCTGCTTCTTCTTCCGGCTATATGTACCCTAAGGCGAAATTAGTCAAAGAGTTGTCATTAGATCCGAATCAATTAGAAAATCCCGGCTACTTTTTTGATACTGTTGCCTATTCAGGCAAGCACGATTCCAGTTTGATGGGGGTAGCCAAAGGAGATTACGATGCCGCCGCAGTGGCTGGACAGGTTATCACTTCATTAGTAGATGCTGGGATGATCCAAGAAGACGATATCCGAGTGATTGGAGAAACAGAGACGATCCCGAATGCCCTCTTCGTCGTTCGCTCCGATTTGCCAGCAGAAACCAAAGCGGCATTGAAAGAATTTTACCTTACCTATGAAAACGAAGAGTATTTTGAGACCTTCTATGGCAGCAAAGAGGTTCGTTTTACCGAAGCAAAAGATGAAGATTATGAAGTGGTACAAGAAATGGTCGAGATCCTTAACTTAGAGGAGGAATAGTCATGGCGAATAACTTATTAGAAATCAAGCAGTTGAGTAAAACCTATGATGGGAAAAAATATGCGTTGTCGCAATTGATCTGACGGTGGCAGAAGGGGAATTTATCGTCGTGATCGGGCCATCGGGTGCTGGGAAATCGACCTTTATTCGCTCAATCAACCGCATGATCGACCCTTCTGAGGGGCAAGTGATCTTTGCGGGGACGGACATCACCCGTGCGAAGAAAAAGCAGCTGCGACAGATTCGTTCAGAAATCGGCATGATTTTTCAACATTACAATCTGATTGGCCGTACCAATGTGCTTAAGAATGTCCTGCATGGGCGTTTAGGGAAAATTCCTTTTCGCAAAACGGCTTTCGGGCTGTATCCTGAAAAAGACAAACAAGAGGCGGTCCAACTGTTAAAAAAAGTCGGTCTACAAGAGCAGATGTACCAGCGAGCCAATGCGTTGTCTGGGGGACAGATGCAACGAGTTGGTATATGCCGCGCCATCATGCAGCAGCCGAAGCTGATCTTGGCGGATGAACCGATCGCTTCTTTAGACCCTAACGCTGCGAAAGTCGTTATGAAACAGTTGCAAGAGATCACCCAAGAACGCCAGATCACCTGCATCGTCAATCTGCATCAAGTCGATTTTGCCAAGGCGTATGCCACTCGGATCGTCGGCGTCAAAGAAGGAAAAATCGTCTTTGACGGAAAGCCCCAAGAATTGACAGAAGCGATGATTACACATATCTATCAAGGAAAAGAAGAACAGCAGAGGTTAACGCAAGCAACGATTCCCGTAGGAAAGGAGCAGTTGACCTATGGAGAAGCCTAGATTCGTGATTCCGTTGAGGGTTGAATCAAACAAAGGACGAATCTTGAACGGCTTGTTGGTAGTAGTAGCTGTTCTATTGTCGTTTGCCTATTTGCAAATCAATCTGGTGGAAGCCTTTCGGTCACTTCCAGCATTTGTGGGATTTTTTGTGCAAAACTTTTTCCCAGCAAATTTTACAAACATCCGTAGTTACTTGCCCTTGGTGGCAGAGACCGTCTTGTTTGCGATCGTTGGCACTTATCTCTCGGCTTTTTTGGCTTTTGTCTGCGGGTTGCTGATGTCAGAGCAGACGAATCCGTATCCGCTAGTGCGGACGAGTGTCCGCATGGTGATCTCTTTTCTGAGAAATATCCCGGTACTGGTTTGGGCATCGCTGTTCGTTTATATTTTCGGCATTGGGAATATGGTGGGGCTATTGGCATTGACCGTTGCGACCTTAGGTTTTCTGGCTCGTTCTTATGCGGATTCGATCGATGAGATCGGCAGCAGTAAATTAGAAGCGCTACGAGCAGCAGGCGCCTCTTATTGGCAGATTCTTTTTCATGGATTGATTCCTGAATTTATTCCTTCTTGGATCAATTGGACCTTATTTTCTTTCGAAATTAATATTCGTGCGTCTTCCATTTTAGGAATGGTGGGGGCAGGAGGAATGGGGATCATGATTCAGACCAATATTCGTTTATTTAAATACCGCGAAGCGTTTGCCCTGATTATTCTTTTAGTTTTGCTGGTGCTATTGACTGAATTTGCAGTCAATCAGCTTAGGAAGCGAATTGCCTGATTGAAGGAGGAAGCGATGACAACAAAAATTGCATTATCTACGAAAAAAGAACGACTGCTGACTATAGGCACGATTTGTGGCCTCGTCTTGTTGCTGATCACAAGTGTGGCTTTGCTGGACTTGGAGGTCGCGCGCTTTATAAGCCGTTGGCAAGATGCTGGGACGATTTTGGCAAAATTTATGACCCTCGACTTTTCAAAAATCATTCCAGCGTTGGGCCAATTGTTTGTGTCCTTGTGTATGGCGATCTGCGGCTTATTCATCGGGTGGCTCATTGCACTGGTATTAAGCTTTCTCGGAGCAGCCAACACCACACCGCATCTTTTCCTTTCAATGCTTATCAAAGGGAGTGTAGCGGTAGTACGGGCCGTTCCAGCCCTTGTGTGGATCTTGATCGTGGTGGCTAGTTTAGGATTTGGGAATACCTCGGGGGTTTTAGGACTGGTTTTCCCGACGGTGGGGTATTTAACAAAATCCTTTATCAGTTCGATCGAAGAACAAGACGCGGCAATCATTGAAACGATGCAAGCCACCGGTGCCGGCTGGCTGCAAATGATTACAGAAGGCCTGCTGCCTAACTTGAGCAGCCGCTTTCTAGCCTGGACGTCGATTCGTCTAGAAGGCAATATCGCTGAATCGATCTCACTCGGAATGGTAGGCGCCGGTGGAATCGGCATGCTCTTGACGCGGGCGATCGGTCAATACAATTATGGTGAAATTTCGATGTTGATTTTGCTGATCTTTTTCACGATGATCAGTGTCGAATTAGGGATCGGACAAGTCAAAAAACGAATGAGATAAGGAGACGATCAAGAATGTACACACGATTGCCATTAAAAGGAACCTATAATACAAGAGATTTAGGCGGTTATGCCGCAAAAGACGGAGCAACTGCCTGGAAGCGTTTCTTAAGAAGCGACAGCCTAGCCAATCTACATCCAGAAGATATCGCTTTTTTACAAAGGTACCAGCTGACGACCATCATTGATCTACGGACGACCTTAGAGATCGAAAAGGAACCAACACCTGTGATCGACGGTGTGGAGAACTGGCCGATCTCCTTGATTTCAGAAACGATGGGGGATGTGACCCGACTGGAGCAGCCGCTGATTTTCAATATGGCGGAACTGTATATCCAGATGATTGAAGACCGTAAGGAGCAAATCAAACAGATCATGGAAACGATGGCGGCTGCCGAAGGTTGTGTGCTGTTTCATTGTGCGGCGGGCAAAGATCGGACGGGTGTGATCGCTATGCTGCTGCTTCAACTGGCAGATGTAGCAAAAGCCGATATCATTGCTAACTATCAAACGACGCACACCTATTTAGCTGCTAACCCGCTGGTAGCTCAGCAAGTCCAAACGATCACGAATGAGATGTGGCTGTCAGCACCTGAGTACATGTTGCCCGTCTTAACGCATCTTGAAGAAACCTATACGGATGCGTATCATTATTTGCGGACGATTGGTGTCGCGCAAGAGACCCTCGTTCATTTGCAAAGCAAGCTGATCGATGTGGCAGTGACGGTTTAAGGTCACGAACAAACGGAACATCTAAGTGAGGGACCACCGCTTCTTTTTAAAAAGTGGTCCCTTTTTGTCTTAGTCACAATGACCGACGGAAAAATACGTCTTAAGTTTGATTATATTTATCGCTTGTTTTTTTATACTGAAGGTAGATAGAAAAAACGGAGGACAATCACTTGAAGAAAGCAATTAGTATAATCCTGCTCGTGTTAACGATCGGGACCGTCACATTGGTTACATGGTCTTATTTTACGAAAGATGATTCCGGCGAACTGGTTCAGCTGGTGGATCGTTTCAATCCTTTCGTACCGGAGAAAAAGGTTTATGTCAAAACATCAGACGAATACGGCGTGCCGCAAGAACACGATGCCTATGAATATACGCAAGAAGGAATCAATGAAGATGGACACAAAATAAAAATCACGTTTTGGGCACCACAAAAATTAAAAGAAAATGCCTACCTAGAGCTTGATGCAAAAGGTAAACATGTGGAGTCGTATCAAGAGGTGACTGAGCAGGATCTCCCTGACGCTATCAAAGACGAGTTGCTTACGACCCATTGATCATAGAGCCTGCTTGAAAAAACGGACAGAAAGTCATTTCCCACAAGTCGGGAGATGGCTTTTTTTAGTGCCTTCGCCTAAAGAAAAGCTCGCCAATATTTGATTTAGGTGAAAAAGATTAGAGGAAGATAGAATTTTCAGAAAAAATAGATAATTTTTTCAATTCTTAGTTGCAATAGCAGAAACGTCTGGTATTCTCTATGAGGTAGTTAAAAAAAATCATTCATAATAATTAAAAATAATTACGGTGGGAGAAGCACCATGTATGAAGGATCAACGGTTTTCGAGGAGGAGCTTATGACAGAAAAAAATCAATTAAAAAAACAGATGAAAACCAGACACATCACTATGTTGGCGCTAGGTGGTGCAATCGGTGCCGGCCTATTCAAAGGCAGTGGGGAAGCGATCCAGTTAGCGGGGCCTGCGGTCTTGCTGGCGTTTATTTTTTGCGGGCTGATCTTATTTGTCGTTATGACAGGGCTGGGTCAGTTGGTCTTATCTGACCAAAAACAACATGGTCTTTCGGGCTTAGTCCAGCCGTATCTCGGCGTGCACACAGCCGATTTCATCGACTGGATCTACTGGTCGATGTGGATGATCAACATCATCGCCGAAGCAGTTGCCGCCGCAAGCTTTTTGCAGTTGTGGTTTCCCAATATTCCAGCTTGGATCTTTGTTTTGATTTTGGCACTACTCACGACTATCATCAATTTGTTTTCGGTCCGCTTGTTTGCAGAAACGGAATACTGGCTTTCGTGGGCCAAAATCAGTGTGGTGATCGCGCTGATCTTGGTGGGTCTCTATCTGGTTGCCACGCAAGTTTTAGATCTGGGCTTTTTACCGACGATGAGACAAATGACAGACTATGGCGGTTTTGCCCCTCATGGTCTCAAAGGATTTATCAATTCTTTATTGGTCGTAATCTATTCTTATGGCGGTTCTGAGTTAGTAGCCATCACGATCAGTGAAGCAGAAAATCCCAAAAAAGCGATCCCTCAAGCAATCAAAGGAGTAATGACTCGGATTGCCGCTTTTTACATCATTCCCTTGTTTCTTTTACTGATCATTTATCCGTGGAATCAATTAGCAGATCCAAATGTCAGTCCCTTTGTAATGGTGTTTCAAAAAATCCATGTGCCTTTTGCTTCCGACATCGTTAATTTAGTGATCATTTTGGCTTTGTTTTCCTCCATCAATTCTGGGGTCTATGCTTCTTCAAGAACGTTGTTTTTCCGGTTAAGCAACAATGGCCAGAAAAAAAGCCGCTTCACGATGCTGAATAAAAACTGTGTGCCCCAACGAGCGATCATGTTTTGCAGCGGTACTTTATATCTTGGGGTCGTACTTTCTTACTTTTTAGGCGACAAACTCTTCAATTATCTGGCAGGCTCCCTGTCGTATACTGTATTACTGATTTGGTTGTTGATCAGTGTGGCGGCGTTTGTTTTGGTACGCAAGCAGAAGAAAATGGGCTATACGATTTTTTTGGGTGGGGCGATCCTTGCGTTGCTTTTGCTGTTTGTCGGTATTTTGATCACTAACCCATTGGCGGTCACTGGCTTCACCGCACTATTGTATACGATCATTTTTCTTAGTTTTTATTGGAACCATCGAAAAATAGGGAAAACCAGTGAAAAAAGTTGAAGAAACGTCCCTTAAGACATAAACTGATGGGGAAGGAACCCCGCGTTCGGTTGTTTCTTCGGTTCTCAGGAATGTGACGATAAAATAAAGTGTAGGAGAAAACGAAAATGGTTAATTTTTGGACATTGATTTTCGGCACCCTCAGCTGGGTCGTGGTGGAAAGTCTGCTTTACAATCCGATGCATAAGTGGGGGAAATTTTGGGCGAAAGAATCAGGAATGGCAGAGAAGATGGCTGATCAGAAGATGACGACCGGTGACATGCTCTTTACCTTTGGCGGAACGATCGTTGGTGGGATTCTCTTATCGGCAGCGACCTATCAAGTCGTCTATTGGTTTGCCACATTCGATCATGATGGCTGGCTGATGACCTCCTTGCAAGTCGCTTGCTTATTATGGCTAGGGGTGTATGGGGTCGCCACCTTCGTGATGGCTGTTTACTCGGGACAGTCCCGTAAATTAGTTGGGCTGCACCTTGTGAATGGGTTTCTAGGAGTGATCGTTTTAGGGCTTGTTGTCGGACTAATTGGACAATAGGCAGCGATCATATCCCAGCGAGAACGTTCAAAGATCTCAACGAATCAATCCTAAAGAAAGCCGATCTTGTCTCAACAAGGTTGGTTTTTTTGCGCGTGGAATTAATCTCATTATAAAAAAAAGCTATAAAAGCAAATTGTTTATGCTATACTGAAAATAACTCAATTTGACAGGAAATACAAACCCACGGGTTTGCGAAAAATCATGAAAGAAGGAAACTTAGGGACAACGAGGAGGGGAAAAATGAAAACGAAAAGCAAGTTAGGTAGAAGAATGTTTGCTACCGTTTGTTTAGCGGCGTTATTTTTTTTGGCAAGCTGCAGCCGCTCAGGGGTTGACTCTGCAGCTGCGAATCAAGTATTGACCAATAGCAACAGTCATCAACAATATGCTTTGTATCTATTTGAAGATGGAAAGATCACTGTCAATAAAACGCTGACTTTTTTTACCAATCCGAATCAATCACCTGCGGATATCGCGGAGGAACAAGAAGAACAGTTAGCGCAGATCAATGAACATCTACAAGCAGAGTTTCCCAAAAGCAAAGCACTGACTGCGGCAGACATTGGTCCTATGCACACTTTTGAAGTGACAAAGGCCCAAGTGATCATTGATCAAGAGAAAAAGGAAGTGCGCATGACTGGTGATGATTTTGAGAAAGTATTCAAAATGGCGGACAACAATGACAAGCGTCTGATAGATGACGAACAAAACGAGTACGAGTTTTCTTACGATGAGAAATAGCAAGTGATAAAAAAGCGGCTGTCTCCGACGAGACAACCGCTTCAGACTGTAGACAAACCTTAGACAAAAATGAGGTTTGTTTTTTTTCGTTGCAAAATATTAGTGGCTATTACGGAAAACATTTTGCGCAAGGAGTAAGTCCGCGACTTTGCGCTTCTGCTAAAGTGGCAGGCGTGTAGGTACCGTTGCCGCATTTTCTCGTATGATATTTCGAACCTGTTGGTGTAACGAGGACCGACGTTTGGGCTTGATTGCTAGCAGCGGCTGGCTGACTTTGTTCTGGCACAGCGGCGGCTGCCTGCCGTTCTTCCTCCGCCTTGGCTTGAGCGGCTGCTTGTTCGTTGGCAGCGATTGTTTGCGCCACTGTTTTTGTTCGAGTAGCTAATTCCTCATCGGGGGTCTTGAGACGAGCGACAGCATCTTCTGCACGAGCAAGGGTATCTTTTGTCGGCTCCGCCTCTGCCGCTTCCACCGCTTGGACAGCTTCTGCAACGAGTGCTTCTGCTTCTTTCTCAGAAATCTTAGTTTCTACAGTGGATAACCGACCTTCAAATGTTTCCTTGTTCAAAACCGCTTGTGCGACCAATTCTTTTGCCTGATCGAAATCACTGCGTTCAAGAGAAGCTTCAGCGGTATCGAGGGCTTTGCCGATGGCAAGGTGTTCTTCAACTACAGCTAGCCGAGTAGCGAGATCTTCGTAGGTTTTACTTAAAGCATGAATCAGCGTCACGGCTTCGTCGTAATTCTTTTGGTTTGGCTGGGATTCGGCAAGAGCCAGTGCCGTCTCAGCTTTTTCCAGTGCTGCTTGTTCTTGTCTTTCAGCTTGCAAACTCGCTAGAAATGCGCGAGAAGGTTTGACGGTGACGACTTCTTCTTTGGTGCTTCCACCCATGGAGGCTTGGAGAGAAAATTCCTGTTCCTCTTCATCTTGAAGTTGCACGGTGTAAGAAAATGTTTCGTCCGCCAGCGAAACCTCCACCCCGTTGATCGTCAGTTGCGCTTCTGGGTTGGTTTGTCCCGTAATCGCCGCTTCGCCTTGTTCGTTGGTAACCAGTTCTGCTTCATCTACGTGAAGCTCCGGTGTTGCTGCTGGAGTCATTAGTGCTCCGCCAATCAATAAGAGAAAACCACCCATAAAAATAACGATCTTGTTGCGAAGCGGCTTTTTCTTGATCAAACTAAGAACAAAAAAGATTCCGCTTACAACCATTGTCAAAAAACCAATAACAAAAATAAACATCCCCATAACTTTCTTCAGTTCCTTTCTTGTGAATATTTTAATTATAACATTTTTCCTAACTTATAAGCCATTCATAACCGGTAATCAATGCTGATAAGAGTAGAAGGGAGTAGCAATCGCAAATCAATATCTATTTTTATCAATAAAAAATAGATTTCTTTAATTTTTTGTTATAATATGATACGTAACTGGCTGTTTTATCTGTATTGTCTTTTTCGAAAGGGCACTTAGTTTCAGTACATTTTTTTGCTTCATCACTGAAAAAAAACGTTAAGATCATACGTAATGAAACGAGCAAACATCTGTAAATCAGCAGGTTCCTGTGGTATCTTCCCCCCAAAGCCGCCATAAAAATAGACGGTTCTTCCCTCTAAAAAAATCAACTAGGGTATCAACAAGAAAATATGTATTCAAAAAAAGGAGTAAAAATGAAAATCACCCAAATTCAATGTCCCAGCTGTTTGGGACGTCTAGAAGTTGATTGGGACTCAGGAAAAGCTGTCTGTCAGTATTGTTTGAACGAGTTGCTGATCAAACCGGAACTTCAAAAAACGGAACAAAAGAAACCTGATGCCACACTCAAAGATTTAGCGCACATTCAAGGATCAGTCAAAGAAGGCTTCTATCCCTTTGCCTATGACGAAAAGGGGTGTCTCCAGGCCTTGAAAAAGCAGCTGGCTTGGCAGGACACCATTTCGGAAAGTGTCTTTTTTGAGCTCGAATTAGTTCAGCTGAAACGTGTATTTATCCCCCTGTATTATTTTCAGATCGATTATGAAGCCCAAGTAAGAGGGGCTTATGTGCATCAGGAACAGCAGAGGGGACAGGGGCGTATCAGTGCCAGCATTCATTTACATAGCAGTGGCAACACCACGGTTTTCAGTGAAGTGTTTCCGACGGATGCCCAAAAAGAGGCTGATTACAGTATCAATGGCAAACTGCCGCTGCATATTAAAAAAGAAGCCGCTTATTGCACAGAGATGCAGCAGTTTTCGGCACATAACCAAGACGTCCAAGTGCTACCTTTTGATATTTCTAGGGAAACGGCACTCGCTGCTCCCCATTTATTGGAAGCCTTTGAAGCGGGAGCGAGAGACTATTTGATTGGAACAGAAACCCCAAGCGAGCTTCAACTAACCCTTTTTCCTAAGCATTGCGATACGGAAAAACTGTATTTTCCTTATTATCTTGGCGAATTCAGGTACGGAAACCAAACCTATTCTTTCGTGGCTGATGGTACCGATGCTGAACGGCTCTTTCCAACCGAGCTTCCTGAATGTGAACAGCTGGTGCAAGTCAAGAAAAGTTTTTCTAGGACCAGCAGTGTTCTTTGGCGGTTCTGCTATACCTTCTTTTTTGTGGGATTTTTTTCTGGAATTACTTCGAATCTTCTATTTGATGGGTTTTTATTACCGGCCGTTGCCTTTAGTCTGCTTACCTCATCGATCGTCCTGTTGCTTGCTTGTCTTGCGACTTGGTATTTCTTGCTCGTACCAGAGGTCAAGTTTTTCTCAGAATACGGCAGATTCAAAGCGGAACTTTCTCAAGCATTGAGTCAGCCGGATGCATCAACAGCTGCCGTGAAGAAAGCTTTTGAAGCGCGTAGGAAGAAACTCGTCCGGAAAACAGTATTTTACAGCAGTCTCGAAAATATGGCGTATGAATTCGCCTTGATCCTTTTTTTAGCATTCCTGATTTGGTATTTCGGTTTTTATGGCTTATCGCTTCTAGTGCTGCTGGCGTTTGTCAGCTGGAATACGATCCGTATTTTTACAACGAATAGCTCTGATTGATGCATCGAAACGAAAGGATGATCCTATGGATATCATTCCCATTCAATGTCCCCATTGTTTAGGGGAACTAGAAGTAAACTGGGGTGTTGGTACGGCAATCTGTCTGTATTGCCGCGGCAAAATGGTCATCAAATTGCCCTTTGACCACGCCAAAATTGCCCAGTCCAGTTCCCTGACGGACAAACAGCTTACGCTAACCCAGCTGGCGGCTCTCTTGAAGAAAATCAGTCTGCCATCTGCTGCTCGTAGGGAAAACGCACCATCAGCCGACGTTTTCGTTGGACGGGAGCAGCCAAAACCAACGTCAAGAAACCAGACGTCTCCGATTCAAAGGGCGCCCATCCATCAGCACAACCAGCGACAAAACCGTTTGACTGCCTTTTTTCAAAAACAAAATTTTTTGTTCTATTTCTCTGGAGAAAGACAAGTGCTGCCACGGCAATGGCAAAGCCAAGTCCTTGCTAGTTTTCAAGTGCCTGAAACGGAGACACCTCTGGCACTGCTAACGGCAAAGATGACGGGCAAGAAAGCGAATGCGGGGCTGCTTTTTGGCGTTGAACGAGTGTATTTGTGCACGTACGAAAAAAAAGAAAAACGAATAGCCAGTTTTTCCTGGAGTGTTTGGACGAACCTTGCCTTTGAGATCCAGCATAAAATGTTTAGTAGCTTTTTGGTGATTCAACAGGAATACCGCATTCCTCTCCAAGCATTGGGCTTTGCGACCCAATCATTTTTGCAAGAATTACAGCAGTTGTTGCAAGAGATGGAGGCTGGCTAGTACTAAGTATCAATAAAATCAAATAAGGGATCAAATTATTGGTCAAAAAAAAGAGCGTCGCAAACAGCGGCGCTCTTTCACTTCATGTGGTTTCCAACTCAGCATCGTTGGTCTCTGTTAAATACTCGGCTTCATCGTTTAAAAGACTGGCCGTCGTTCGCAACGTGTCGTAAGAATGCAAAACGGCAGCGAGACTTTTTTGCGAATCACTGATTTTCATGGTCGTCGAGTCGGTACTATCTAACACGACTAAGGCTTGTTGGTTGATGGCTTGCATGGTTGTGGCAATGGTTTGGGTCAACTGCTTGGTCTGTTCGGCTAATTTTTGCATTTCATCGGCAACTACCCGAAAGCCAGCTGCCTGTTCGCCGATGCGTGCTGTTTCGATGGAAGCGTTGAAGGATAGCAGTTTGGTTTGTTGTGCAATGCGGTCGATGTCATGCAGCACCGCTGTCACCTGTTGGCTATCCATTTCTAAGGCATGGGTCGTTGCTTGATTTTGATCAGACAGCCGTTTGACTTGCGCCAAGTTCTCTGACAAATGATCGACTTGCTGGTGCCCGTTGGCAGAAAGTCGTGTCAGGGAGGCAGCACTTTCTTGCACTTTTTTGATAGTGACCGCTAAGGCTTGTTCTCTTTGGGTAATGTCAAAAGCGATTTTGACGACATTGACGACTTCTTGCTGCTCATCGAGGACAGGGAAGTAGATCCCTTCTAAAATCAGTTTTTCTCCTTGTTTGTTTTTCCGAATGATTTTGTCTTGAAACCGTTGCTTTGAGTAAAGCAGTTGATTCCAGAAAGCTTGGTAATCCGTACTGACAGCATAATGGTCAAAACAAAAGGTCCGATGCGGTAAGCCAATGATTTCTTCTTGGCTGTACCCTAGGATATCAGTCATGTTGGCATTGGCGAAAACAACTTCTTTTTGCGGATCAAAGACTATGACAGCGAGTTCTTGAAAAATAGCAGCGAGCAGACGGTTATTTTGTGTTTCATCTAATGTGAATTTCATACGTACTTACCTACGCCTTTCAGTTTTTTGGGAAGTTTACACAGCGAGTGTCTTACAGTTATCGGTCATGAAGGTAAGGCAGTTAAGAGTGCAAAAACCACCTTTTTTGTCGAACAAAATGCTTGGAAACAGAAGAAAGCAAGATTCTTTGCATCAGAATGACTTGGTGGTACCCTTAAGGTCAACACGAACGATTTCAAACAAAAGGAGAGAATCGTATGACAGATAGAATTTCGTTGGAAAAAGCAGCCGTTGAATTTAGTGAGGCAAATGCACCGCACCCACGGATCTATGAATTACCGCCAGAAGAAGGGCGCGCATTATTGGAACAAGTCCAAGAGTCACCCGTCAATAAATTGGCGGTTGAGATAGAAGATCAGACCGTTGATACAGGCGAATGGGGGACCATCAATGTTCGTTTTGTTCGTCCTGAAGGAAATCATGCGATTCTCCCTGTCATTTATTATCTCCATGGCGCGGGTTGGGTCTTCGGCAGTGCCGCGACTCATGATAAATTGATCCGTGAATTGGCGGTACGAACCAACTCGATCGTCATTTTTCCTGAATATAGTCGTTCACCAGAAGCAAAATACCCAACGGCGATCGAACAAAATTATGCGGTCTTGCAGCAATTACCGGGATTTGTCGATGTCAAAGGCTTAGACCTTAGCCGTTTGACCGTGGCTGGCGATTCCGTAGGTGGGAACATGGCGACCGTTATGACCTTGTTAACGAAAGCCCGTGGTGGCATTCCGATCGCACAACAATTATTGTTCTATCCTGTGACAGATGCCCGCTTTGATACGCCTTCGTATGAAGCATTCGGTGAAAATTATTTTCTGACCAAAGAAGGGATGCAATGGTTCTGGGATCAATACACGACGGATGAAACACAGCGGAATCAAATTACCGCTTCTCCTCTACGCGCGACCAAAGAGGAGTTAGCCGATCTGCCGCCAGCGTTGATCATTACAGGCGAAGCAGATGTCTTGCGGGATGAAGGGGAAGCCTATGCGCAGCATTTACGAGCAGCTGGCGTGGAAGTCACCCAAGCACGGATGCAAGGGATCATCCATGATTTTGTGATGGTCAATGCGATGGATCAGACCCAAGCCGCACGAGCTGCCATGATACTGGCTGTCGGTTGGTTGACGGAAAAAAATGTCCCCGCAGAATAAGAAACCGACGAAAGAACTTCTTTTTAAGCGGTGTTCTGATACAGAAAAGGATGTATGGAGTGGAGCGATCCACTCCTTTTTTTGTCGGAAAAATGGAAAGACATACACCTGCAGTCTGAAGCAAATGCAAACGCTCTCTAAAAAACCGCGTTTTTATAGTACAGATATTAATAAGTGTTTTTCGTTGATAAATAAATGAAAAGTGCTATTATATGTATTGTGATTAATACAGTTTTTGAAAAGAGGTAATACAGTGAGTGCAAAAGGATCAGAAATCATTGTTGAAAGTTTAGAAAATCATCGGGTGCCTTATATCTTTGGGATTCCTGGTGCAAAAATCGATGGCGTCTTTGACGTGTTGAGTGAACGGGGACCAGAGTTGGTTTTGGCACGACATGAACAAAACGCGGCATTTATGGCACAGGCAATCGGTCGCCTGACAGGAGAGCCAGGAGTCGTCATTGCAACAAGTGGACCAGGAGCCAGTAATTTAGCGACTGGGTTGGTCACGGCAACTGCCGAAGGCGATCCCGTCTTGGCACTAGCAGGCCAAGTGAAGCGTTCTGACCTTTCAAAATTGACCCACCAAAGCATGAATAATGCGGCGTTGTTTGCGCCGATCACGAAATTCAGCAGTGAAGTCCAAGATCCTGAAACCCTTTCTGAAAGTATTGCCAACGCTTTTCGCATCGCAAAAACAGCGAAAAAAGGGGCGAGCTTTTTATCCATTCCTCAAGATGTGACAGACGGAACTGTCCAAGGGGCAGCGATCAAACCACTATCTTCGCCTAAATTAGGCAGTGCCGATGCAGAAGATATCCAGGCACTCGTCGATCGGATCAAAGAAGCCAAACTGCCCGTCTTACTCTTAGGGATGCGGGCTTCAGGCGTCAAAGAAACACAAGCGATTCGTCATTTAGTTGCAAAAACTGGGTTGCCTGTCGTAGAGACCTTCCAAGGCGCTGGGATCATTTCTCGTGAATTAGAAGAGCATTTCTTTGGCCGCGTCGGCTTGTTCCGCAATCAGCCCGGTGATATGCTGTTGAAACGCAGCGACTTAGTGATCGCTGTGGGGTACGACCCGATCGAATACGAAGCTCGCAACTGGAATGCGGAAAAAGATGCCCGCGTGATCGTCATCGATGAAGTACCGATGGAGATCGATCCATTTATGCAGCCCGAAGTTGAACTGATGGGCAGTATCGCGAAAATTATTGAACAGCTATCAAAAGCCATCGATCAGTATCACTTGAGCGAAGACGCTCGCAACTATTTAACGACGCTGCAAACCAAACTCAATGAAAAACCAGCGGATGTCGAAGGCAGCAACAATACCTTACATCCCCTAGAAATCATCGATGCTTTGCAACAAGAAGTGACCGATGACATGACGGTGACGGTGGATGTCGGCAGCCACTACATTTGGATGGCCCGTCATTTCCGCAGCTATGAGCCACGACACCTGCTCTTTAGTAATGGCATGCAGACCTTAGGAGTCGCTTTGCCATGGGCGATCGCTGCAGCGCTCGTGCGACCAAATACTCAAGTGATCTCTGTATCTGGCGATGGTGGCTTCTTGTTTTCTGCCCAAGAGTTAGAAACAGCCGTCCGTTTGAAACAAAACATCATTCACTTGATTTGGAATGACGGTACCTACAATATGGTGAAATTCCAAGAAGAAATGAAATATGATCGTGCTTCTGGGGTTGATTTTGGACCAGTTGATTTCGTAAAATATGCCGAAGCATTTGGTGCCAAAGGTTTGCGGGCAACCACTAAACAAGAATTGATGGCAGCCATCGAAGAAGGCTTTGCCACGGATGGTCCAGTGATCATTGACATCCCTGTGGATTATTCAGATAATGCCGATCTGGGCAAAACGATCCTACCTGATCAATTTTATTAAGACCAAAGGAGCAGCAAGATGAAAGTGAAAAACAAAAGTTATTTATATCAGCATGGTACCCTAGGTGGGTTGATGCAGGATTTAATGGATGGCACGGAGCAAATCGGCAAAATGCTTGAATATGGTAATTTTGGGATCGGTACGTTGGCTGGTTCCAATGGGGAAGTAATTATTTTAGATGGTGAAATCTACCATGTAGACGAATCGGGCAAGGTGCAAGTGCTCCAAGGAAATGAAGGAACCCCTTATGCGGCAGTCGTTGATTTTTCTGCGACGAAGCACCTACAGGTCAGCCAAGAGATGACCGATGAAGAAGTGAAAAATCACGTCCTGACAGAAGTCAGTCCGAATTTGTTTTCCGCTGTCAAAATCCATGGGGTATTTGCCAAGATGCACGTCCGCGTTGCCCCAAAGCAAGAAAAACCGTATCCAAAATTCATTGAGATCATCCAGCATCAGCCGGAATTTCAAGCAGAAGATATCAGTGGTACGATCGTCGGGTTCTTTACCCCGTTGTTGTTCCACGGTGCTGCGGCCGCCGGTTTCCACCTGCATTTTATTAGTGATGACCGCACATTTGCTGGTCATGTCTTGGACTTTGAAGTGGCGGCAGGCGAAGTCGAATTGATGGAACTAGCTGAATTTCGTCAGCATTTTCCTATTGATAATCAAGATTACTTGCAGCGGGAGATCGATGTTGCAAAAATCGCCAAAGATATTGAATCAGCGGAATAAGTAAAGGAAGATTTCTTAATAGACAAACGATAAAAAGCAAGCTAGAATCGCATTCTAGCTTGCTTTTTGTTATGGACGGTTTTTTGTAGCATGACAAGCTACCCGTGTTCCCTTGAGATCCCCTTTGATTCAGAAATCGCAAATCAATTGTTATCTAATACGACTAAGCGTAATATTCGTGTGTTGATTTTATTCAATAATCGATTCCAGTCGGAGGCATCGGGGATCGGTTTTAGCAAGATGCTTTCGACGTCCAATAAATACTCTGTAGCATATTCAGAGTAATTAGTAATCAAAAGCTCAATATTTTTTTCCTTCAAATATTCGTGTGACAGTTCATTCGAATCAGGATAGTACATCGTATGATAGGCACCTAGGTAGCGACGAATAATATTTTCAGCATACTCGCAGACATATTCATTGCCTTCAAAAATCACGGCAATCGTCCGTGGGGATCCCCAGTTTGCTTCCTTGATGGATTCCATGTACATAGTGAGACTGGCACAAAAGTCATCTAAGTATTTTTGAGAATAGAGCTTTTTCACTAAGGTGTGTGTAAAGAGGAAATCATAATTTTTTTGATACTCTTTTGCGAACTTCTCTTTGACAAATTGATTTAAATCATCAATGTTTATGTTCATAGTCAAAGAGAGCAACTCTCGTAACTTTACTACGATGAAAAAAGACTCAAGCCAAAGGAAGTCTTTTCGTTCATCGAGACTGTTGCCTTGGTTTTCTGCATAAAAATCGCTGACGATCTGTTTAATTTCAGGCCAATAGTTATATGTTCGACAAAATTCTTCGCAAGAAGGACTATTGATTTTACGACGGCAAATAATACAAGTGAAAATATAAACAGCTTCCGCCTTAGGAAGTTCATAATTAAAATGTCGTTGCATGATTTTTTGCAACTCTTGATATTGTGATAACAAATTATTTTTCTTGATCAGTTCATAGAGCTCAGAAGATGGTTTTGCCAAAAGACCTCGTTTGCTGCGCTCGATGCTGATGTAAAGAACATAGGCAAAATAGGAGAAGGAAGAAGACTGCATTTGTTTTGCTTGCAGAAGAGTAGTGATCTCCTTGATCGCTTCTTGTACATTGATTGAAGGAAATATCGTGTTGATGTTGATGTCAGACTCATAGTAAAAAAGACAAAAAAATTTACGGATATCAATTTCAGATCCTGCAAATGTCACTGGATTAGTCTTAAGACGAAGGTTAAAAGGATGTAAGTAAATTTCGATTTTTTTAAAATAACTAAGCAATGACTGCTCAGAAAGGTTGAGTGAAAGGCTCCAATCCATCAATGATTGGACCTCATTAAAAAAGATACTTTCGAAAATCAAAAAAATTGGTTCATCCTTGACCATGGCTTGTTTTTTTCTGCGATAAGATTCGTGATCAAGCTCTTCGAAGAAATACCCGACTTTAGCCGCATGGATTTCGATTGAGTCACTAAAATAGTTCCGAATACTGGCGATATCTGAGATAACCGTCCGCGTACTACTTTTGGTTATTTTAGCCAAGTCGTTAAGAGTACAAGTGGGATTTTTTTCAAATTCATCTAATAATTGTAACCAACGAACAAGAGAACGATTTTTCATGAATTTTAATTGAAATGTTTTCATAGTAGTCTCCCATCATATAAAATAGCTATTTATAAAAAAGGTGTACAATCCTTTGGTTTGTGTCGGTCATCGATGGCCTTTTAGCAAGAATAACGCAAAGCGACTCTTGGAAGCAATCTGACGCTAAAACGGAGCTTTCATGCAATTTCCATGATAGCCAAAAGATGCCTCCTTCGTTGTCAGATATGTATCAACTGAAAGAGTTTTGACTGTCAAATCAAAGAACCATCCTGAAATTTACTATTTTTCTTAAATAAACGCAAATTCCTTGCACTATTTTAATCAATAGTTACAATTATTGTTGTACAACAGAATGGGGGAAAGCAACTTTTTTCACCCGTCTATGAAAAAACAAATTTTTTAGCTGAAAGAAAACCCTGTATAATGACATCTCCTAGGCGCCTTCTTGCGCAAATCAGTAAAAACGATGTTTTTCAGTAAGGAGCTTATTTTTGAAGAATTTCCAGTTAAGTTTTGTCACAAATAAATCAACGGCTAGATGGTTCCAAATTCTCAATGCCTTTGAAAAAAGTGAGATCTGCAGTGCGAGTAGCTTGGCAGAAGTCACAGAAAGTACTACAAGAACGATTGGAAAAGATATTGGCGGAATCAATGAGTACTTTGCTGGCTTATTGCAAATCTCTTCGACGAATCAAGGGTATTTATTTGAATTGAACAACTACCCAAGTTATGAAAAGAAAAAAGCATCCCTGCTAGCGAATGAGCCCTTGTTTCTTATGCTGGAAAATATTTTTATGGGTGAGTTGAAATCTATTGATGAGTGGACCGACTGTCTTTTTCTATCTAAAAGCACCTTATCGAAATATTTGCGGCGTATCCATCAACAGCTTACTCATTTTGATTTGACCTTAACACTGGATCCTGTGAATATCGTAGGCGAGGAAGCAGATATTCGGAATTTCTTCTGTACCTTTTTCTACGAGACAGACATTACCCCTCACACGGTTTTTCCGACGGTAGCGGTTCAACAGGCAGTCACTGAAATCAGTGGGATGTTTGAAAAAAATAGCTATCATACCGCCTCATTTTCTCAATACAGTTATCTGCTGCATATTTCGATCGAGCGATTTTTACAAGGGCAAAGGATTCAGGTAAAAGAAGAGTTATACCATGCTTTGAGACATAGTATCCAACTGATGCACTTTCAACGGATCAATGAAGTGATAGACAAGTATTTTGAGTTTCAGTTTCCTCACGATGAGTTGGTCTTTTTGTTTGTGAGTATTATCACTAAAAGGAAATTGCAAAATGTCATCGTAGAGCAAAAATTCTGTCTCTCGTATAATCACTGGCCAAAAATTCGCGAATTGACCAACAGTTTTTATCAACTCTTGAATGTCACCAGTCCAAACCAAAAAAATGATTTGATTTTGATTGAATCTTTTTTTACTACTGCTAAATTGAGGGAATGCTTATCGACTTCAGCGAATCGCAATATTTGGGACGTCAATACTTTTATTCGTAAAACATTTCCGAAAGAATTTGCTTTTTATCAACGATTCTTAGAGAACAATCCTTTTTATCAAGAGTTGTATTCTCCTCAATATTTGCCGGATTTTTGCGCGAATTTAGTTATTTATATCGAGTCTGTTCGTGAGCGCTATTGGTTTCCCCGAAAAAACATTGCCTTTATTTTCGAGGGCAATCACCATATCGTTCAGTACATTGAAGGGTGGTCCAATCGGTATTTCAGCTGCTCTCACCGAGTATTTTATCCGGATTCTGGCGAAGTCACCCCCCACTATTTGAAGCAAAATCAGATCGACCTGATAGTAACGAACTATGCAGAGCATGCGTCCGCTTTTCGCGATACCATCGAATGCATTGTCTTCAAAACGATTCCTTCTTCCTCTGATTGGAATCGGCTATTGGAAAGAATCAACCCGGATGTCACGCGACAGTTCGCGCTAAAAGACCTCTTCTAATTTCTCTTCATCTGCAATTATGAAGAGTCGCTAGAAAAGGTCTATTCCAATTATATACGAATAGCATAAGCAAAGCCCAGTTCCTTCAAACTATCTAGCAGTCAAGGAATTGGGCTTTGGTTTTAAAGGCTTGTTTTTACACAAAAAACATCGATTTTGGGGATGGGGAAGTGTCAATGATAGTGAGTACAAGCCTTTTAAAACAAATGAGTTAGGGAGAACCAGTTTAGCTATTTACTGTGCTTCGCTTAAATAAATCAAGCTCCAAGGAGCTTTTTGATTCAGTTGAATTCCGGTCAATTCCCGATAAAAACAGGTTTTGTCTTTGACAGTCAGCTGAATGATCTCTTCTTGCGTGTATTCGTTTAAAGCACTTTTTTTTAAGTTGTACAGCTCTTTTAAGATCTGCAACTGAGCATCAATGTCCAGCAACAACGACATCTTTTGGAAAAAACTATTATCGGAGTCGTTGTAGATGTTTAGAAAACGTTGGCGCAAGGATAAATAAAAGTTAAAGATCTTAGGGTCTTCGCTAGAACAGCTAGAATGAATAAATTCTTCATCGAAAAAGTTTAAATATTCTTCAGCTGATTGAATCGTTTTTAAGTTCATATCGATACTCCTTCATTATAGTTGACTTGTAGTGAAACCTATTTGATTCGATCATCGAAAGCATTTGCGGCAACTGGGTATCTGACAGGAGGCACTCGTATTTACAGGAGCGTTTTGCAGTCGCAGTATCAACGAGGACTTTCGTTACATCCAATGTACTTGATTTCTCATGGAGTCTCAAACGCGTTTTTTCGCATCCATACGAAGAACTTTTTTTCGTTGATGAATCAGTCAATAAAGTCGAGAATATACAATATCTCTTGTTATAAAAAATAAAAGAGGACATGTACAGCGGCTTAGTCCTGTTTTTTATATATGGATACGGTGAAATCTTTTTGACAATCAAATGTAAAACCATAGTGCGAGTGTTTTAGCATTGTTTTGACGATATACAGACCTAAACCTGTACCAGCTTCTTCTCCATAAGAGAAGAAGGGTTTGGCCAAATCTGAGTGTTTCAGCGGCCCAGTTTTTTTGATAGGGTTTTTGATCGTTAATTGTTTGTTAGTAAGAATGATCGTGACGACGCTGTTGGGTGGGGAATGAAAAATCGCATTGCTCAAAAGGTTTGAGAAAATTTTCTTTGCCAATTTCGGGTGGTAGAAAAACGTCAGCTCTTGTTGTTGATCAATTTCGATCCGCAAACCTTTATCACTCCATAAAACTTCATATTCTTCGATCAAGTGATCGATCATTTCCCGCACAGAAAGTGGTTGGTCGTCATGGGCCTGTTGGTTGTGAAAAACGAACAGGATTTCTTTGATCAACTGCTGCAGCTTTTTCAATTCATTTTCTGTGGCTAGAAGGGACTCTTGCTGTTCTTCAGATAAAGAGTCATCTCTGACATTCGCTAATAGCAGTTGGCTTGCCATGATCGGTGTTTTCATCTCATGGGTGAATCCTTCTAGCAATGTTTTTTTCTCTAACTCCAGCTGTTTGATCTGCTGAACTTGTTCCAAGGCGGCCCGCTGGGCACATTGGAGTTGTTGATATAGGGCAGTTACTTGAGTTTCGATCACTAGATAATCATGCAATTTGATCATGGTATTTACGTCATGAATCTCCTCATACGGAATATTTTTTTCCATCATGTGGAAGACAGACGCCAGTTTGCTCTTTTCGTTTCGATATAAGTAGGTATACAAGCCGCTTCCAGCCAAGGTCAATAGGCTAACTAGCAGCAAAACAAAAGGCGTTGCTAGCCAAATGATCTCTTTTACATCGACGGCACTGATTTGGACAGGGTAACTAACGTAAACTTTGTAGCCATTAGTGTCAAACGTCGATTGATACCCATTGGTGAGATGGATCATCTCACCATTTTTCGCGGTGATGGGTTGCTGGATGGGATAGATGGTATTTTGCTGGGCATCAAAAATGATTATGGTATAGCCATCGATTCGATAACTGTCCAAACGTTGGAAAGAAAGTTCATCGTCATTGACAATATCAAAAATTTCCCGGACTACAGTGTCAAAGACCGCTTGTTGTTTCATTTCGATCCGAGGACCGATATTTAGTAAGAAAAAACCTATCACGCTCACAAAAGTCACGAATGACATTGTCAATGTAAAGAAGCAGATGATGCGAGTCGTTTTCCATTTAATTCGTTTCTTTTTCAATTCGGTACCCGATCCCTTTAACAGTTTGGATGATGTCTTTGCCTAATTTGCTACGGAGGTTTTTAATGTGAACATCGATCGCCCTAGAGTCGACAAAGGAGTCATAGCCCCAAATTGTGTCTAAAAATTCTTCACGGGAAAAGACTTTTCCTTGACTTAAGAGCATCATTTGCAAGAGCTCAAATTCTTTTGAAGTCAATTCGATCGGCTGGCCTTGCCTGTGAACTTGATAGTTATTGATCTCCAATGTCAAGTCGTTATACGTGACCGCCGCATTTTCTTTGTGACCGACTCTGCGCAAAATCGCATCGATTTTTAAAGCGAGGATGTTGGTAGAAAAAGGTTTGATTACATAATCATCGATCCGCTTGCTGTAAAGGTTGATCTGAGTGAATTCATCGTTCAATGCGCTGATCACGATCACCGGGATCGGGTTGTTTTCGCCTAACTCATTTAAAAACGTTTCTCCGCTCATTTTAGGTAACATCAAATCGAGTAAAATCAAAGCGAAAGTTTTTGTCTCTAGGGCGTTCAAAGCAGCCTCCGCTTCATCAAAGGCTGTGACTTGATAGCCTTCTTTTTGTAAACTCAACTGGATGCCTCTTCTGATTTCATCGGTATCTTCAATAAGAAGAATTTCTGTGGCCATGGATTACTCCTTTCTATTACTAAAGAAGGGTCAATCGTCCGTTTTTGATCGTATATACATAGTCTGAGATTTCTTTAAAAGTTAAGTCATGGCTGACGATGATGATACACTTGCCTGCATCCCGCAAGTCTTTAAAGATCGTCATGACATTTTCACTGTTTGCCAGATCCAAGCTGCCAGTCGGCTCGTCGGCGATGATCAGATCAGAATCTAAGGCGAGAGCTCGGGCGATTGCCACCCGCTGCTGTTGTCCCCCAGACAACTGGTGACATTTTTTGTGCTGTATATCGCCACAAATCCCTACTTTGTTTAAATAGCTGCTGGGAGACTGAGGGTTTTTAACTTTGTGGATATTTGTGGCGATCGTGATGTTTTCCAACGGTGACAAATAAGGGATCAAGTTGAGGGACTGGAAAATGTAACTGATTTGCCGGCGGTAGGAGACTAAATTCGTCATTGACTGGCCATTGAACTCGATTGAACCGCTTTGCAAAAATTCAAGACCGGAAATCAAAGACAAAAAAGTGCTTTTTCCGACACCAGATTGACCAATAATCGTGTGGATCTTGCCAGCGTCAAACACTTGACTGACATTTTGCAAAATAGTCTCATCTTTGTATGAGTAACTGATATCTGTAATTTTGAGCATTTGATCTTCTCCTTTAGTATTCATCAAATCTGTGAAGGTTTCTTTAAAAAAATAGGTATTTTTAACTTTTTTTAACATTTTGCTTATTCGTTATTGGACAAGATCTCTTTGGGACTTCTCTTAATGATCTTCATAGTTGGCAGGATCGTTGTGACACAAGTGATGACTGACAATAATGAAAAGATGACTGAAGAAAAAATGAGCGACTCTTTGAAATCAGTTTGCTGGATAGAGACCTCGGTGTTGAGTTTGGTGCTTTCATCTTCCACATAATTGTCTCCTCGCGGCATGCTCAAGCTGCTATTGTCACTAAGTTCCCCCATAGAAGCTTGCATTTGTTCATTGACGACTGCACTTGCTTGAGGTGCGATCACTGTGGTGGATAAGGCGAAACTGATACCGAAGCTGACGACCAAAACGATTGCGACTTCTAAGAACATCTGCAAAAGGATGTTGATTTTTGTTTCTCCCAATGACAGTAACAAGCCGACTTCGTATTTACGCTCTCGTAACGAGAGCATCATAATCAACCCGATGACGATCAAGGCAAAAAGGATCAAGAAAAGCTGAATGAAATTCAAGATCGAAGAAAAATCTGTAATCATTGATTGGATCGTTTTGTATTGCTCGTAGGAGCTTTTGAATGCGACCTGCTGGTATTTACTGTTTTCAGCATCTAATTCATTCAAGAACTTTTGAGTATCCATCGGATCTTTCAAGCTGACTTTGATTTTGTCATAACCCGCCATCAAAGGAGTGTTTTCACCAAATTGCAGTTCTTTGACTTCTTTGAGAACCCTTCGTGTCGAAAAAAATAACCGCTCTTCATTATCTTTGTGGGGGCGAGGACTATTGGCAGCTAACTCATAAATACCAGTGATAACTCCGCTTTTTTTCAAAGCTTCTTGTTCTTCATCGAAACCCGAATTGAAATCCAACGTTAAAGGGTCACCAATGCTTAGTTTGTGTTTTTCCGCATACTTTTTCGAGACCATGATTGGATAAGTCTCTTTGTTATTGGTAGTAAGATCGCCCTCAATGATCTGCAGATTGTATTTTGCTAATTCAGGATCGTTGCTGTCATAAATTTCGATTTCATTGGAAGGTTCGATTATACCTCCCGGCACCTTGTCTTCATGTTTTGGTGTCCGGTCAGCATACTGGGTGAATAGCTGGGTCGCAGCGCTGACGGAAAAATCTTCGACATAACTGGATTTTTCAATTTTCTCCAGCAATTCTTCATTCAACACATCGGTACCAGATTGCAGATCGCCGGAATACATGGACTGAAGGATCTTCTCATAATCCAGCTCGATGGTTACTATTGAATTCAAGTCTTTTTGGACATTTTCCAATACTTTTTGCAGTTCGTATTGGGTCAGCCTCGCCGTGATCAAAAACGTTGAGACGACCAGAAACAACCCGCCAATGATTGCGGTCCGTTTTTTGAGACTGATGATACTTTTGATGATACGAGTAAAAAAGTTCATAAAATTCCTCCTTTGATATGCGAAAGTATACAGGAAGAAGGTTAGCCGAATATGTGGCCAATATGTGTTTCGTGTGAAGTTGGCGAACGCTTGAAGGCTTTCCTGTCATCCCATGGGCGCTAGGCTCATCCCCGTCATTTTTTCAAAGGTGTGATACTATAGAATTATCTAGAAAAACGATCCTTTGATTTAAGTCGCCAATACCAAAACAGTGTCAAGACACGCAGTTGCAGTGAGACACAACCGTCTGTTTTGACGAGAAGGTTTGGCTAAATAGGGACGTTCATTAAAGCAAACGAGGAGCAATTCAATGAAAGAGAAAAAAACAGTTGTAGTGATCGGCGGCGGACTTGGTGGTCTATCAGCGGCGGTCTCATTAGCCCAAAATGGCTTTGATGTATCATTATATGAAAAAAATCACCATTTAGGCGGCAAGTTGAACCGACTGGAAACAAACGGCTTCGGCTTTGACTTAGGTCCTTCGATTTTGACGATGCCGCAGATTTTCGAAAAATTATTTACTGGCAGCAATCGCGATATGGCGGATTATGTTGCGATTCGCCGATTGCCATTGGAATGGCGCTCCTTCTTTCCTGACGGCACCAAGATCGATCTCTATGGCGATCTTGCCCGCATGGCAAAGGAAAACCCGCACTTGTCGGAAAAAGACATGGCCGAGTACCAAGACTTTTTGGACTATGCGCAAAAGATTTATGCAATCACGGAAAAAGGCTATTTCGAGAAAGGCTTAGATACCACGAAAGAAATCTTGAAGTATCATGGCGTGATCAAAGCGTTGAAAGGTTTTGATTATTTCTCTTCGATGCATGATGCTATTCAAAAACGTGTCAGCAATCCGCAGCTGCAAGACATGCTGAGCTATTTTATCAAGTATGTCGGCTCGTCTCCTTATGACGCCCCAGCCGTCTTGAACATGATGATCTATATGCAGCATGCCCAAGGTGTCTGGTACGTGCCAGGCGGGATGCATCGTTTAGCCGAGGGCATCGTTCGCTTAGCAAAAGAGATCGGTGTGACCTTCCACACGGGACACAAAGTGGAAAAATTGATCGTTGAACAAGAACAGATCCGTGCCGCTCGTTTGGATGATGGTACGCTGATCGAAGCCGACTATTTTGTTTCCAACATGGAAGTGATCCCGGCCTATGAAGAGCTGTTAGAAGAAGCGCCGACCTTTACTCAAAAACTGGAAGAAAAATTTGAACCAGCAAGTTCTGGTTTTGTCTTGCACTTAGGGGTCAAAACCTCCTATCCGCAACTGGCGCACCACAACTTTTTCTTTTCCAATGCCTCAAAAGAAAACTTTGATCAAAATTTCCATCAGCATCAGCTGCCGGAAGACCCAACGATCTACTTGGTCAATGCCAACAAAACCGATCCTTCGCAAACAGTGGCAGGGCATGAGAACATCAAAATCTTGCCTCATATCCCTTATTTGCAGGATAAACCCTTTACGGAAGCGGAATACGATGCTTTTCGTGAACGGATCTTGATCAAGCTGGAAAACATGGGCTTAACGGATCTACGTAAGCACATCGTGTATGAAGACCGCTGGACACCCGAAGACATCCAAAAGAATTATTTGTCACATCGCGGTGCCATCTACGGCACGGTCTCTAATCGCAAGAAAAATCATGGCTTTAAACACCCGAAACACAGCGAACGCTACGACAATCTATACTTCGTTGGCGGTACGGTCAATCCCGGTGCCGGCATGCCGATGGTGACCCTCAGTGGCCAGCAAGTCAGTGAGATGATCACCAAAAGAGAACACTAAGACAAGAAAGGATGATGACTGTGTATCTGCTGCTCGCTGGTATTTGCGCTGCTTGGCTGGCAGGCTGGCTGATTTTTTTCCGCCTGCCGACCATACCCACCCGCAAGGAGACAGCCGCATCCAAAGACTTGAAGGAGAGGGCAGAATTGTCGATCATCATCCCCGCCCGCAATGAAGCAGAAAACTTGCCGCAATTGTTGGCATCCTTGCAGCAGCAAACCCTCCATCCTGTGGAGATTTTGGTGGTTGATGACGGATCGGAAGATGAGACGATCGCCTGTGCCAAGCGCTTCGGTGCGACTGTCTTGCAAACCGCTGCTGATTCTGCTGGGAAAGCGGCGGCTTGCTGGTTAGGCGCCTCACAAGCGGTGGGCAAGTATCTATTATTTTTGGATGCCGATACCTTCTTTCTAGCAGAAGATGGCTTAGAGCGTCTTTTCGTTGCGTTTGAGGAGCGATTGGGACAAGGACTGCTCTCGGTGCAGCCCTATCATCAAACGAAGCGCTTGTATGAACAACTATCTGCCGCCTTTAATGTCGTCTTACCTGTCGGGTTGAACCGTTTTTCTATTGTAGGCGAAAAACTCTCAGCCGGCGGCGCCTTTGGTCCGTGTATCTTGTGCAGCAAAACAGCGTACCTTCAAGCCAATGGGCATCAGGACATGCCAGAAGGAATCTTAGATGACCTAGCACTAGCGAGACGTTTTAAGAAAAAGCGCTTGCCGATCGCCTTGTATGGTGGAAAAGACCTGTTGGCCTTTCGGATGTATCCAGCTGGTGTTCGTCAACTTGTTCAAGGCTGGACGAAGGACTTTGCCACTGCTTCGCAATTCACTCACCCTTTGATTATGGCGGGTGTCATCTTGTGGATCAGCGGCGGCATTGGGGTACTGGCGGCACCGTTTCTGATGAAACCGCTTTGGTTAGGCCTGCTTTTTTATGCTGGTTATTTTGGACAAACCGTGTGCTTTGCCCGCCGTGTCGGCAACTTCAACCGAATCCTGCTGCTTTTTTTCCCATGTTACTTTCTTTTTTTCCTAGGCTTATTTGGTTGGTCATGGATCCAAACCCATTTGTTGAAATCCGTGACCTGGAAAGGACGCAAAATCAATTTATAGGAGGCGATGCACATGCCGCTGATCACCTTATCTCCACTGCTCTTGCTCATTACAGACAGCTTGGCTTGGCTGCTGTTTCATCTAGGCATCTCCTTTGGCTTGCGCAAAGTCAGTGATGCCTTTTTTGAACGTCATGCCAACTGGTTCCGTTCTTTTGCCTTTGAAAAAGGCGGCAGAATCTGGTCGGAGGTATTTCGTATTCGTCAGTGGAAAGACAAATTGCCCGACGGCACTGTGATTGCCAAAAAAGGCTTTGACAAATCTCGCTTGGCTCAGCAACAAAAGCACTATCTGGAAAAATTCGTCATCGAGACACGCCGAGCAGAGCTGACCCATTGGCTGCTGATGGTTCCAGCACCGTTCTTTTTCCTCTGGAATCCTACGTGGGCGGGCTGGGTGATGATCGTCTATGCGTTATTGGCCAACTGCCCGTTCATTATGATCCAACGCTACAATCGCCCCCGTTTGGAGCGAGTCTTGCGGAAAAAAAGTGCCCTGCAAGTCAAGCGAAAGGCGACGGTCTAGGTTCCTGTAGGTGTCGCTTTAAGATTCGCTGAAAAATAGGCAAACGGGAAATCAAAAGGATCGGAGGATAACTACCTTCGATCCTTTTTAAAAAATTGGTGTTAATTTTTATGGGATGTGCCAAGTCCATTTTTTGTACACTAAGGTCATTCAGAGGAAAGGGTGATCGTATGTCATCAGAAGGATGTGGGCAAATTTTCGAACTGCCATTGCAGACTGCTGCATTGGTTGATCGTGTGTTTGGACAGGCACGAAGTATTTTTGTAAGTGTAGAAAAGAGGGAGGGATGCGCAAGATGATTGAAGATAGCCGACAACGGGACCACTATTACGACATGCTGATTGAAAAAAATTCCCAATATGAAGGGATTTTTTACGTTGGGGTAAAAACCACCGGCGTCTTTTGCCGTCCCACCTGCCCAGCGAAAAAACCGCTCAAAAAAAATTGCGAGTTTTTTCAGACGGCACAAGAAGCGCTGCTGGCGGCGTATCGTCCCTGCAAACGCTGTCGCCCGCTCAGCTCGCCTAGCCACTTATCCCCTGACGTGAAAAGCCTGGTGGAAGCCGTGGAGAGTAACCCAGAGAAAAAGTGGACCGACAAAGATTTTGAAGCACTAGCGATCCATCCCAATACCGCACGCCGACAATTCAAAAAATATTTTGGCATGACCTTTATCGAATACTCCCGTGCACGCCGCTTAGGATTAGCGTTTAAGCAGATTCGTGAAGGAGAACCGCTGATCCAAGCGCAATTAGAAGCCGGTTTCGATTCTGGCAACGGCTTTCGAGATGCGTTTTCTCGGATTATGGGGGAGTTGCCTTCCAACAGCCGCGAAAAAACGATTCTTTCTTCTGCTTGGCTTGAGACCAAGCTGGGGTCGATGTTGGCGATCAGCGACCAGCAGCAGCTTTACTTGTTAGAATTCGTGGATCGCAGAGGGCTAGAAACGGAGATTGCTGTTTTGAGAAGCCGCTTGAATGCAGTGATCATTCCCCAGCAAACAGCAATCATTCAGCAACTCAAACAAGAACTGACGGAATATTTTGCAGGGAATCGAACTGTCTTCACGGTACCCATCGCATTGATCGGCTCTGATTTTCAGAAAGCCGTCTGGCAGCAGCTGTTGGCGATGAAGATCGGAGAAACATACTCTTACAAACAATTGGCACAGCGAATCGGCAATGAAAAAGCTACCCGAGCTGTTGCCAATGCCAACGGAAAAAATCAATTGGCGTTGATCGTTCCATGCCACCGCGTTATCAATAGCGATGGCAGTATCGGCGGCTATGGTGGCGGGATCGAACGCAAAAAGTGGCTGCTGGCTTTGGAAAAGCAGGTGCAGCCGACCACAATGATCTAAAAAGGACAAGTATGCGTCGGAATCAGCGCTTCATTGATCGGTACATGGAATGGATCGAGTCCTTTTCATTGAAATATATATTTAGCGGAACTTATGGAACCTTTCATGAGTTCTGCTTTTTTTCTGGCTTTTTTAATAGTACTAGATAAGGTGAATTTGCTTTATCAACGCTGCATGAGGACACCGATATACTATGTTTTATTAAGTCCTAACATTGCGAGTGCTTACGATCTATTAGTAAAATCCGATTTTTTTACAAAAGAAAGCAGTTTTTGTTGTGCTAGGCTTTTCTCTTGGCTTTTTACCATACAAAGATCGACTGACTGAGAGATGGCAGGAGAAAGTGGAATAACAGTGACGGTTTCTTTATAGCCTTCGGTAATATTTTTATTCATCAATAAAGAAATTCCCAAGCCGTTTGAAACAAAATCAATAATGTTTGATATCTTTGAATCTGTAAAAACGATTTTAGGAGAGAAGTTATTTTCTGCACATAGGTCAATGACAGTATTATATGGTCGTGACCCTTCCGGAAGTAAGACAAAGCGTTCGTTTTGAAGCTCCTTAATGGTTATCTGTGCTTTATTAGCATATCTATGACTATTCGGTACGACCGCCATCAATTGATCTGTTGTAATCTGTTGTTTACTAAAGATTTGAGTAGGATCATACACATCGCGAATAAATGCTGCATCACAGCGACCTTCTTTTAGCGAAAGCTCAAGTTTTTCAGAGGGGTCGGTGATAACATGCACGTCAACTTTTGACTGCAATATGAACTTAGTAATTAAATCTGTTAGATGATATTTTGCTAAAGACGGAATGGCACCAATGATTAAAGTATTTTGGTTTTTTGGTAACATCGAATGAAGTTCTTGGAGGCACTCATTTTCTAGGGAAAGCATTTTTTCTGCGTATGGTTTAAAAACTTCTCCGTATTCACTTAATTCAACACTTTTGGTTGTACGTTCAAAAAGTGGTACACCTAGCTGGTGTTCCAAGCGTTTTATTCGTTTGGATAAAGTAGATTGAGATATGTAGCATTCTTCTGCGGCAAGACTATAGTTTTTGTATTTAGTTAATGTGATAAAATCACGAATTATTTGGGTATCCATCAATGAGGGACTCCTTTTATTTATTCCGTTTCGTCATAAAAGTAGCCTAAATGGAATTGCTTGTCAATAGCAAAAACTTCATAATAACAAGTAGATAAGCGGTTACATAAAATGAGAAAGCAGGTAAAGAAATGATTATTGATGCAAATATGTACTGGCTTCCGCAAAAAATTTTTTCAGATAAAAAGATCCGAAATGAATTTCTTCGCTCTATACCCCAAAAATTCGGAACGAGCATTCACGTAGAAGAACAAGCTGAAAGAACGAGTATGATCGTTGAACGACCGATGGGCTATCCAAGCTTAAACTACACCGATACTGATTATAAACTAGAGCAGCAATTATCTGATATGAGTCACCATGGAATTGATGTCGGACTGCTAAAATTACCTGGATGCCAAGAGTGGCTTCCGTTAGAATTATGTAAATTAATTAATGATGAAATGGCGGACCATATCAAACAAAGTCGTGGAAAACTAAGAGGATTGGCAGTGGTTCCTCCCTATGCCGATGAGGAAACAATTTTTGAGTTGGAACGAGCAATTGTAGAGCTAGGACTAACCGGTATTCAGCTATCTGCACATTATGGGAACTATTATTTAGACGATCAACAGTTCAGGCCTTTTTTTAAAAAAATAAATGAGATGAAAATTCCAGTTTATGTCCACCATACTCCGGTTCCAGTGGACTACCAGTCAATCTATCAATATGACAATTTAAGACGAACGCTAGGCCGCAATATTGATCAGCTGACTGCAATTGGTAGAGAAATATTCAGCGGGATGTTCGAGGAATTGCCTGAATTAACATTTATTCATTCAATGATGGGGGGGCAGATCAGCAATTATTTAAATGCATTGTTTCCTCAAGATAGTGGCAATGGCCGTTTTGATGATCGAGCGACTCAGTTTAAGAATCGTTTCCGCAGACACATCTTTTTAGAAATGTCTCATGCTCAACCTTGGGGGAAAATACAGCTTGAGGCTGCTGTCAAAGAAATTGGTGCGGACAAAATTATTTATGGTTCTTCTTACCCCGTCAAGAGCAGCTGGTTTACAGAAGGTGTTTCTTTTATTGGTGGGTTGGAGATCACAGAAAAAGAGAAAAAAGAGTTGCTATTTGAAACTGCAAACAGCTTGTACAAACTAAATCTAACTGGAGGAAAATAACATGAAAAAGTTTACGGAACTACTAGAAAAATATTTACAACCATTATCTGGAAAAATATCTAGTCAAAAAGATTTGAGTGCCGTAGCTGCAGGACTAGCTCGGGTCACACCGCTGACAATTTTAGGATCTCTGTTTTTTCTATTGGCGAACTTTCCGATTGAATCCTATAAAGCGTTTCTGCAAGAAATAAACATTCAAAGTACGTTGATGATTCCTTATAATATCACTTTTGCTATTATTTCAATTTATACGACATTCTTTATTGCATACAGTTATGCACAAAGCGAAAAACTAGATGGCGTTTCGGTGGGCGTTCTTTCGATGGTTTCTTTCTTCATTTTGACGCCATTGACTGAAACAGAAGGTGCTTTATCTTATGATTTTACTAACTTAGGCAGTCGAGGCTTGTTTGTAGCAATATTAGTGGCTATTTCTGTCACTCGACTTTATCGATTTATTGTTCGGAAAAATTGGATTATACGTATGCCTGATGGGGTGCCGCCGTTTGTTGAAAAAAGCTTCTCTAGCCTTATTCCTGCCATCTTGATTTCATTCATTATGTTGATCGTTGCTTTTGTATTTAGCCGTACTTCTTTTGGAGATGTCCATAGTTTGATTTATACGGCATTACAAAGACCTTTATTGGGATTGGGTGGCTCATTTGGTGCATTTTTGATTGCTTATGTACTGATTCAAATCCTTTGGTGGTTTGGGATTCATGGATTTAACGTTGTTGGCGCTATTATGCTACCGATTTGGTTAGGATTAGACGCTCAACGATTAGAGCAGATTGCTGCCGGGGAACAAGTGACGACATTTGTAGGTAGTGCCTTTATGACTGCGATTGGTGGGCCTGCACTGGCAGTAACCTTGACGTTCTTACTATTTGCCAAATCTAAGCAATTGAAGGCTGTCTCAAAAATTGCTTTACCAGCGGCTATTTTCAACATTGCTGAGCCAGTGAATTATGGGATACCAACTGTTTTAAATGTGACATTGTTTTTGCCAGTTGCAGTAATTATTCCCTTGTTCAATGCCTGCATTCAATATTTTACGATGGTTGTTGGAATTGTTCCTGCTTTAACTGGCGTCCAAGTACCTCAACAAGTTCCTCGTGGTCTGTGGGGGATTCTACAAGGAAATTGGCAGATTGGTATCCTTCAAATTGTACTAGTTCTCATTAATATTGCGATTTTGTATCCATTTGCTAAAGTTTATGACAATCAATTGCTTCAAAAAGAAAAAGAATTAGAGGCAAAAGAAGTTACTGCGTCTGCTTAAATAGGGTAAAAGACAGACATTCGTTTGTCAAAATTATAGTTGAAGAGAGGGAAGTCTATGAAAGTTGGACGTGGGCGTGTCTGTTTAAGCCCGTATAATAAGGAGTTTTATTTAATTGGTTATAAGACTCCTTTCCGTAATTCTCCAGCAGAAGGGATTCATGATGACATTTTTTGTAATGGATTATTGATTGAAGCAGACGATAAGAAGATTTTTCTAGTCTCTCTTGATTTTTTGGAGCTTGAGGACGAGATGGTGGCGGAGGCAAAATCACGACTTTCAAAAGCATACGGCATTGATCGTGATCTGATTATGATGAGTGCTACTCATAATCATTCATCAATTATGAGTTACCATAAGCACTGGCACTCAGGTATTTTTGAACCTGATTATTATGAGTTTGTTATGAATCAGTTGCTTCTAGTATGTCAGCAATGTTTTGAGTCTCTGCAACCAGCAACAGCGGCATATGGCAGTGATATTATTGTGGGTTTTTATGGAAATCGTAATCATCCAGGAGCGCTAGCAGATAACGAAGTGACAGTTATTACATTTAATAATTCGGAGGGAAAAGCCGCCGGTGTTATCGTAAACATAGCGGTTCATTCGACTGTATTAAGTGCTAAAAATAATTTATTAACTAGTGAATTAGCAGGAAATATTTGTAGTCGCTTGGAAAAAGAGTGGGGAATTTATCCATTGATGCTAATTGGAGCAGCCGCGGATTCCAGCAATCGGCATCAACGACAAGGGGATGATTTTACAGAATTAGAACGAGTTGCAGAAGCTTTGGCTGATCGGATCAGTCAGATCAGGCAAGTTCATCCTTTATCCATTGATCGAATTGCTTATCAGACTCTTAGTCATACGATTTATAATGATATGGTAGATACTCATCAAGAAGTACAACACTTTTTAGACAGTGATTCGCCGCTCAAAAATCCTGGGTTAATCAATAAATGCCAAGAGATTTTACAGGTGGATCATTTTTACCAGCAACTTGAATTCGGTGTCTATCATTTAGGAGAGCTCCAAATATATAGTTTTCCTGGTGAGTTAGGTTCGGCTTTTGGCATTCAGCTAAAAAAAGCAAGTGCTACTCACGGCTGCTTAGGGATCGTGGCTGGATATACCAATGGGTTTCATTACTATTTTTTACCCAAAGAAGAGTATGGTCTGTCATTTGAAACAATTGGTAATCCAGTACCGTTAGGTGAGCCAGAAAAAATTATTATAAAGATGATCCAAAGTGCGTTGTTACTTAACAGTCAACTATTAGAGGAGCAAGGCAATGAATGAGTCTTTGCATGGCGGAGTTGGGAAGGCACAAATTAAACTACGAACACAAGATTTTCCAATCAAAGAGTTTGTTTGCCAACATGATCCACTTTATATCCGAGCTCTTTTTTTACAAGCAAAAACAGAATTTTTGCTTCTTTCACTTGATCTTACCTCGTTGACTGAATCGATGGTTTATGACTTGAAAGCAAGCGTTTATGAAGAATTTAATATTCCAATAGAGAATATATGGATTACAGTCACGCACACTTTTTCGGTACCTCATCTTGATAAGTCATATCCTATCTTTATCAAAAAAGTAAAAGAAGCTGTACAATTGAGTGTTTCTAGAGCATTAGAAAGAGTTACAAAGCTTGCAATTAGTACGGATTCTGTTACGACGAGCCTGAACTGTTCCCGCAATATCGAAACTCCTTTTGGCTGGTGGTTAGGTAGAAACGATCTAGAATATTCGAATCATGACATACGAATATTGAAAATTTATGAGATAAAAACCGATCATCTTCTTTGTGTTCTTTTCAATGGTGATTTGCCTCCTTCCGTAATGGCGGATTCCTATTTGGAGCAAGGAGGTAAGGCTGTCAGTTCAGATCTTATCGGTTATACTTGTCGAAAATTAGAGGAAACAGTGACTCAGACAGCAATTTTTATTTTGGGTGCTGCTGGAGATCAGCGGCCCCTAGAAAAATCTTGTGAGGATATTGTTTCTGAAGAATGTCTGAAGCGAAACGATCTGCATGAAGCGGGTTTTAAATTAGTTGAAACACAAGGGGATAGACTCTATGAAGAAATTTGCAGCTCATTAGTAAAACCCAATCCAATATTTCTTCCTATAAAGGCAATTTCTATTTACGAAAAAAAAGTTTTCTTGGAAGAAAAAGTAATGCCGATTCCCACAAAAGAACTTAAACCGACAAAGCACTTCGATTTTTCTAAAACAGGAAGACAACAAGAGCTGACAATAGCTGGCGTATCATTGGGTTCGATAGTTTTACTAGGTATTCAACCCGAGGTGAATAGCTTGTTTGGAGAGAAGCTGCGTGAGCTTGTAAATGTTCAAACAGTCTTTATTGCATCGATGGTAAACGGAGCGATAAAATACCTCCCTGAAGAAAAAGATTTTGAACGAGTCACCTATGCGGCAATGAACACTCAGTTAGGTAGAGGTAGCAGCAAACAATTTTTGGAAGAAGTACGCAGATTTTTAAAAGAGAGTAATCTTTCTGTTGATAAGCAAATAAACTAAAAAATCAAAATCGCCATTAACTATATGATACATCATCTATATTCCCTATAAAACGACGGTCTACTCCTAATCAAGGAGTGGCCGTTTTTTTTTGAGCAGTCAAGCAGTTTGCAAGGTTGCAGAATGAATTTCTTGTTCATAGGGGGGATAACCAAAGCATATCCTTTTACAACTTACAAAAAGTAAGTTATGATTATCTCGAATTCGAAATAAAGAGGTGAGGAAAATGGTGCATCAAGAAGAAGCGCTCAAAGCGTACATCGGTTTGCTGCGCACGGCGAGTCGTTTGGAACAAGTGGCAAAAAAAGATGTCCGTTGTTATGGCTTAAACATCACGGAGTTTTCCGTACTGGAATTGCTTTACCATAAAGGCACCCATACGACGCAAGCCATCAAGGAAAAAATCTTGATCGCCAGCAGCTCGACAACCTATGTAGTCGATCAATTAGTCAAAAAAGGCTGCGTGCAACGGGAACCTAGCCAAGAAGATCAACGAGTAACTTACGTCAGTATTACGGAAGCAGGCAGGGCATTGATGGAGAAAAATTTTCCCAGTCATGCACAAAAGATTGCGGCGAGTTTTTCCGAACTCAGCAGTGAAGAATTGCAACAATTAAAAACAATTTTACGAAAAATAACTTACGATCAGAAATGAGGAAAAGAAAATGAGAAAACAAGATCAATTATTAGGGGTACACCATGTGACGGCCATGACAAGTGATGTGGAACGGAATTACCATTTCTTTACGGATGTGTTAGGGATGCGTTTAGTGAAAAAAACCGTCAATCAAGATGACATTTATACGTACCATACCTACTTTGCGGATGATTTAGGGACACCGGGAACGACCATGACGTTCTTTGATTTTCCCAATACCGCTCGTGGTAGCAAAGGAACCAACTCGATCACCCGTACCAGTTTCCGAGTGCCCAGTGACGCAGCCCTTGATTATTATGCCGCACGCTTTGATGAATTTGAGGTAAAACACGAGGCAATCACCACCGAATTTGGGAAAAAAGTGTTGCGCTTTTGGGATTTTGATACGCAAGCCTATCAACTGATCTCTGATGAACACAATACTGGCGTGAAAGCTGGTATCCCTTGGAAAAAAGGACCGGTTCCTACTGAATTTGCGATTTACGGCTTAGGTCCTGTTGAAATGTCTGTTTCTTATTTGGCAGATTTCAAAGGACTACTGGAATCCGTCTTTGATTTCAAAACCATTGATCAAGTAGACAATCGCTATTTGCTAGAAGTCGGTGAAGGCGGCAATGGCGCCCAAATCGTTTTAGTGGAAGATACCACGAGCCCACAAGCACAACAAGGGGACGGCGAAGTGCATCATGTCGCTTTTCGCTTAGCCCACCATGACTCATTAGCAGTCTGGCAAGAAGTCTTTGATAACTTGGGATTGGCCAACTCCGGCTATGTCGATCGCTACTATTTTGAGTCGTTGTATGTGCGCATCGGCCATATTCTTTTTGAACTAGCAACAGATGAACCAGGGTTCATGGGGGATGAGCCATACGAAACATTGGGTGAATCCTTATCATTGGCACCATTTTTAGAAAATCGCCGTGAATACATCGAAGGAGTCATCAAACCCTTCAATACAAAACGCGCCTAAGGAGGCACATAGTATGCAACCCATTCAACAGATCCACCATATTTCAGCCATCGTAGGCGATCCCCAAACGAACGTTGCCTTTTACCGTGACGTGTTGGGGTTGCGCCTCGTCAAACAAACCGTCAATTTTGATGATCCCTACACGTATCATCTTTATTACAGCAATCAAGCGTTAGAAAATGGGACCATCATCACTTTCTTCCCTTGGGCAAATGCCCATCCTGGACGAGTAGGAAGCGGACAAGTCGGCACGATCGCCTTTCGTATTCCTAAAGGCAGCAGTGCCTATTGGCAAGAACATTTGGCGAAACATCAAGTAACTGTCCAAGAAAGTACATTGTTTGACCGGCCAACTTTAGAACTTCATGATCAGCATGACCTGTCTTTGGCGTTAGTCGAAGCCGAAGAATCGGCGGAAACACCAGCGATTGTAGGCTTTCATGGGGCCGTCTTGCTTTCGGCACAACCAGAAGCGACCATTCAAACGCTGGCAGATGATCTAGGTCTGAACATTTTTAACAAAACAGAGAAAAGTACCCATCTTCATACCGCAGGCACCCTCGCTCATGAGATCGTCGTGCCCCATGAAGCAATGCCAGCAGGGCGCTGGGGTGTCGGCACCGTCCATCACATCGCGTGGTCCGTGCCAACGGAAGCAGTGCAAAAAGAGTGGCAAGAATACTTGTACGATCAAAGATACGGCGTCACTGAAATCAAGGACCGTAACTATTTCAAAGCCGTCTATTTCCAAGAGCGGGGCAATATCGTCTTTGAGATCGCAACAGAAACCCCGGGCTTTTTAGTTGATGAACAGTTGGAAACGTTAGGACAGCAGTTGATGTTGCCAGCCCAATTTGAAAGTCGTCGTGCAGAGATCGAGGATCGCTTGCCAGATTTATCGGTTTAGAAAAAAGGAGACGCTGTATGCACTATTTAGATCCCAAGGATTTGACCCAACGAGAAAATTATAAACTACTGATCGGCTCCATCATCCCACGGCCAGTGGCAGTGGTCAGTACGCAATCAGCCGACGGTATCGCCAACATCGCCCCATTCAGTTTTTTTAACATCGTCAGCTCAGAACCCGTGATCCTCTCGTTGGCTATCCAGCGCAAAGAAGGGGAACTGAAAGACACCGCCCGCAATCTGTTGGCGACGAAAGAAGCCGTCGTGCATATTTTGGATCAAACAAATGTCCAAGAGGCCAATAAAACCGCGGCATTATTGCCCGCAGACCAAAGCGAGTTGACGGTTTCTGGATTTACGACAACGACATCGAAAACAATTGCCGTTCCTGGCTTGAAAGAAGCCAATGTACGCTTAGAAACGACTCTGCATCAACACGTACCCATCAAAAAAGACCAGCAGACCACTGCCGATCTCTTATTGTTGGAAGTCGTCGGCTACCAGATTGCAGAGGATGTCTATCAAGATGGCAAGATCGATCCCCGTGCCTTACAAGCAGTCAGCCGGCTAGCGGGAAATTCTTACGCAACGATTGGGGAGATTTTCGATATCAAACGACCAAGTTAAAGGAGGAACTTCGATGAAAGCAATCTACCAACAAGGAGCAGCTGACGCACCAGTTTTGGTACTGCTCCACGGCACCGGTGGCGACGAACAGTCGCTGCTAGAAGTAGGCAAAGCCCTTGATCCCCAAGCGTCACTATTAGGTATTCGCGGCAATGTCTTAGAAAACGGCATGCCCCGTTACTTCAAACGCCTAGCTGAAGGGGTGTATGATGAAGCCGACTTAGCACTTCGCGGCGACGAATTAGCCGAGTTCATTCGGCAAGCCGCCAAAGAATACAACTTTTCGTTAGCGCAAGTGGTACTGGTGGGTTATTCCAATGGCGCCAACATTGCCATTCGCTTATTACTAAATGATAGTGACCACTTCAAAAAAGCGATCCTCTACCACGCCATGTATCCAGTCGAGAATGTACCGACGAATTCCTTGCCTGACACTCATGTGTTTCTGAGTTTTGGCAGAAACGACCCGATCGTTTCCCTAGCTGACAGTGCTTACGTCCAAGAGATCTTTACCTCGCGGGGCGCAGTCCTTTCAACCGTTTGGACCCCGAGTCATCAGTTAACGTATGAAGAAGTTGAACACTCGCGCACGTGGTTGACCGAACAATAAAGCAGTCTATTTCCTAATCAATCAGTGATCCTGCTGGTTGGTTAGGTTTTTTTTGTTTCACGTGAAAACATTGAACAGAGAGTAGATCAGCTCCATCAAGATATGCTTTACATTAGTTCTGTTAGTATGGGTGGTTTTTATATTATTAAAGCTTCTGGATTATAAGGTAGCTTGTTATCTCTAACCTGTTTAAGTTAATAACATGAATTATTCCTAAAAAATGGTAATACAATTTAATAAAACGCATAATGGAAAATGAGTCTGGTGATTATCAAAACCAGTTAGGGATTATACCTAGCTGGTTTTTTTAGTAAGGAAGCAAATTTATTGATAGTTCCTTTATTTAACAACGTTGATTGTTGTATCGGTGAATAGTGAGTGACTTGTGGTTCTTTAGATACCAGAAATCGAAAACGAATGTGTTTATTTGTTTAAAATAACGTTGTACACATTCTGTTGATGGATTTCAATACTTTTTGCAGTTAGTTTTTTGTTTGATAATCATTGTTTTGGCGCTCTTTTGCGTATTTAAAGATAACAAAGACATTTTTATATAAAAACAAAAATTTTATTGACAGACAAAATGAAAGCGTTTATATTGGATATGTGGTTACTACCAGTTGAGAGTAAGGGGAGGACATAAGATGCTTGGTTTGGTTTTAATAGGTCATGGAGGATTTGCGCAAGGGATGGAAAATGCGCTTGCGATGATTGCAGGACCCCAAGAACAATTTCTAGCAGTGCCGTTTTTAGAGGAAAATCCGTTAGCTGACTTTGAAAAAGAATTGCAAGGAGCAATCGATCAATTAAAGGAAACCTGTGATGGGGTCGTGATTTGTGCAGACCTTGTGGGCGGGACCCCTTTTAATGTTGCGATGACCGCTACCAATGAGGACCCGCAAGTCGAGGTCATCGGCGGCATCAATCTACTGATGCTAGTGGAAGGTTCGTTGACTAGATATACGGCAACTGATCCAGAGGGTTTTTGTCAAGGACTGGCAGAGATTGGCAAGAGCGGTATTTTTCACGGAAAGATCAAAGGCCATGAGGAAATCAATGAGGAAGAAGGAATTTAAACATGTGGGAAATGATCTTAGCAGCCTCAATCGTGGTGCTTGTTTTTCTCTCCCTCTTTTTGGCGGTCTCTTCTTTCTTGAATGGGAAACATCTGAAAAAGCAAAAAGGCTATTTCGCTGAATTGCAGCAGTCCTTGAAAAAGGGACAGAAAATCAAATTGTACGGCGGCATTATTGGGGAGATTCAAGCACTTGGGAAAGAGACAGTGGATCTAAGGGTGAAATCGGGAACGGTGATCGAAGTAGAACGTAGTGCGGTTGCAGAAATCATGCAGTAAATAGAAGGAGGACATATTTATGGGAGAACCAAATATTTTATTGACGCGAATCGACAATCGGTTGATTCATGGGCAAGTTGCCACCCAATGGAACGGTACGTTGGGAGCAAATCTAATTTTAGTGGCAAATGATAAGGTCGCCAAAGACAAAGTCAGACAAGGGTTGATGGATATGGCGGCGCCAGCTGGCGTCCAAACGAGGTATTTCTCGCTTCAAAAAACCATCGAGATCATTCATAAAGCATCGCCAAAACAAAAGATTTTCATGGTGGTTGAAAATCCGCAAGATGCGTTGAAATTAGCTGAAGGTGGGGTGCCAATCAAGAAACTGAACATTGGGAATATGCATATGTCAGAAGGGAAGAGACAGGTTGCTACAACAGTTGCCGTCGATGAAGCAGATGTCAATGCCTTTAAAAAACTGAAGGAAATGGGGGTGCAATTAGTGATTCAGCGGGTTCCAACGACACCTGTTGAAGATGAAAAGAAATTATTTCAGTAATGCAGAGGTAAGGAAGGAGAAAGAAAATGGATTACACGATTTTTCAAATCATTTTAGTCTTCATAGTTACATTCATTGCCGCGATCGATCAATTTAGTTTTTTAGAATCATTGTACCAACCCATTGTTACCGGGATGGTTATCGGACTTATTCTTGGAGATCTTCAAACCGGCTTGATCGTTGGCGGAACGTATCAGTTAATGACGATCGGCAATATGCCGGTGGGCGGCGCGCAACCGCCAAATGCGGTGATTGGCGGAATTATGGCAGCAATCTTAGCGATCACGCTGCAGCTAGAACCAACAGTAGCGGTTGCTACGGCGATTCCGTTTTCTTTGCTGGGGCAATATGGGGTGACGATTATCTTCTCACTAATGTCACCAGTAATGTCAAAAGCCGACAGCTACGCCCATGATGCCAATACGAAGGGCATTGATCGAATCAATTATTTAGCGATGGCGGGTCTTGGAACGATCTTTGGCTTGATCGTGGTCTTATTCTTTATCGGCGGTGCTGCCTTCGGGAATCAGGCGGTCGCAGCGATCCCTCAATGGTTGATGGGTGGGCTCGGCGCAGCTGGGGGCATGATGCGGTATGTCGGTTTTGCGATTTTACTAAAAGTGATGGTTTCCAAAGAAATGTGGGGCTTCTTCTTTATGGGGTTTGGTTTAGCCACGATCGTAATGGCGGCACCTTCTTTGCAAGGACCAGCCTTGATCATTCTAGCCTTTATCGGTTTTGCATTAGCCTTTTGGGATTATCAAATCCAGTCCAAATTTAAAGTAGCAGCAGCCAATACCTATGATTTCGGAGGCGACGAAGATGGCATATAATATTCCCGATTCTTATAGCGAACAAGCGCCCGCAGAACAACTGGATAAAAAGACCTTGAACAATATGGTCTGGCGTTCCTTATTTCTACAAGCCTCTTTCAACTATGAGCGAATGCAAGCAGGAGGCTGGTTATTCAGTATTTTACCGGGATTGAAAAAAATCCACAAAAATGAAAAGGACTTGGCTGCTTCAATGAGCCATAACCTAGAGTTTTTCAATACTCATCCATTCCTCGTGAACTTTGTGATGGGGATCATTCTATCGATGGAACAAAACAAAGCCGATATTCCCATGATTCGAGCAGTGCGAGTCGCCGCGATGGGACCGCTAGGCGGGATCGGTGACGCGTTATTCTGGTTCACTCTGGTACCGATAACAGCTGGTATCACAGCAAATATGGCGATCAACGGCAACATCGCTGCACCGTTTATTTTCTTACTGGTATTCAATGCGGCCCAATTCGGCTTACGGTTCTTCTTGATGCACTGGTCTTATCGTTTAGGGACAGATGCGATTGGGATCTTAACGGAAAATGCCAAAGAGTTCACCCGAGCAGCGAGTATTTTAGGGATTTTTGTTGTTGGCTCCTTGACCTGCGTGTATGGAGCGACGTCTTTGGATATTCAGATCCCTAACGGCACTACCAATGAAGTGACGCAAGCGACGACGATCGTGGATGATCAAGCAGCCATTGCCGCTTATGGAGATATGCTGTATACCACGGATGAGAATGGTCAATTGACCGACACACTGCAAGAAAATGCAGCGGTCAACGAACTGGCTAACGGCAAATATGAATTGACGTTTAACAAAGTCAACGAAGTGCCCGTGACGATCGATATTCAAAAAATCCTCGATGGGATCTTGCCGCAAGTGATTCCATTGACCATCACGCTGATGCTGTATTTCTTCTTATCAAAACGCGGCTGGACGCCGTTGAAATGTATCGCTTTGCTGCTAGTGATCGGCTTGATCGGTTCTGGCTTTGGTCTGTATCCATCCATTTGGCCGCAATAAGCAAGCTAGCAGAAGAAACGGCGCAACACGCAGGAGGAGTTTTGCTAAGCAAGCAACAGCTGACTTTTCAGCTTAGCTCGTACTGGCAATTGGTTCATTTTCCTGCGTGAAAAGACGCAAATTCAGGAAACAGAGCCCCTGTAGACGATTGTTTGACACGCCTATCGGGAAATAGTACACTCGTTATGTGGTAGTAACCAGTTTGGAGGGGCTTATGAATATCAATAAAAATCGACAACCATTATACGATCAATTGTTAAATTTACTGATTGAAAAAATCGAAAATGAAATGGAAGCAGACACGATGCTTCCCTCAGAAAGAGAACTGTCAAAGCGCTACGGATTAAGTCGGACCACCGTTCGCTTGGCACTACAGGAATTAGAAAAATTAGGCTATATTTATCGCCAACATGGCAAGGGCACCTTTGTCTCAGATATCCGCAAGCAGGCAACCAATTTATCAGGTTCCTATAGTTTTACCGAACAGATGAAAGCACTAGGGAAACAACCAGAAACTAGAGTATTGGCATTCAAAAAAATGGAAGCGACAAAATATTTTGCCACTCAGTTGCAAGTTTCCATCGGCGAGCCGATCTACAAGTTAAAACGATTGCGTCTTGCTGATGGCCAACCGATGATGATCGAGCGTTCTTATCTGCCCGTCAAACGCTTCATGAATTTAACGAGTGAGATGATCGAGCAAAAACCATTGTACGATATCTTTCATGAAGACTTTTATCAAGTGATCCGCCTCGCGGACGAAGAATTTTTTGCCAGTATTGCCAGTGCAAAAGATGCGGCATTGCTAAAAATCCACGAAGGTGCGCCGGTGTTGAACCTAGTACGCAGCACGTTCAATATTGAAAATGAAGTGATCGAATACACCTTGAGTGTTGCTCGAGCAGACCAATTTAGATACAAAGTCCGCCACTTGCGTAACGACGAGTAGCGCATTTCCTAGACAGTCTGAAATGATCCACTCGAGCAAAGAAAAGGCGTGTATTCAAAACCAGTGAAGTCAAGGAAGTTTGCCATTTGGGTGATCGCTAAGCCTTCATCCAAGACAAGCGCTTCTCGTACCGTCACTGGGAATACATACTGGAAAAACAGTAGCTAGGAGGAAAAAAGATGTTTCAACTGTCAACAAAGGAGTTAGCAGAATTAGGTGCGGAGATTACAACAAGAGAAATCAAACAACAGCCAGAACTTTGGCAAGAAACCTTAACGATCTATCAAGAAAAGCAAGAGGCGATCGCGGCTTTCTTACGTACCATCAAGCAAAAGACGGACAAACGAATCCGGGTGGTCTTCACGGGAGCGGGGACGTCGCAATATGTCGGAGATACGATCGTTCCTTATTTGAATAAGACCGGTGCAACGGCGGATTATCTTTTTGAAAGTATTGCTACGACGGATATTGTCGCTGCTCCAGAACAAGTTTTATTTGCAGATGAGCCAACACTGCTCGTTTCTTTTGCTAGAAGTGGCAATTCACCAGAAAGTTTAGCAGCGGTCAAAATCGTCGATCAATTCGTTGCCGACAGCTATCATTTGACGATCACTTGTGCAGCCGACGGATCTTTGGCACAACAAGCTGCCGCTGATGAAGCGAGTTATCTGTTATTGATGCCTGAGAGGTCAAATGATGCCGGATTTGCGATGACGGGTAGTTTTTCTTGCATGGCTCTTTCGGCACTGCTGATTTTTGACCAGACGCCTCTGACAGAAAAAGTGCATTATGTTGAAACCCTTAGCCAATTGGGGCAAGAAGTGATCGACAGAGAAACAGAACTCCAAGTGCTGACGGACCGTTCCTTTAAGCGGATCGTTTACCTTGGTTCAGGCACGTTGTCGGGGTTGACCAGGGAAGCACAGCTAAAAGTATTGGAACTGACTGCGGGAAAAATCGCCACCGTGTTCGATTCTTCGATGGGCTTCCGTCATGGACCGAAATCATTCATAGATGATCAAACCCTCGTCTTTGTTTTTGTCAGCAATACGCCCTACACGCGGCAGTATGATCTTGATATGTTGGAAGAGTTAAAAAGTGACGGCATCGCCGCCGCAGTGACTGCTATCGGACAGCCGGCCGCTGTGAATTTCTCAGGAACAAACTTTTTCTTTCCAGATGACACATCATTGCCAGACGGTTATCTTGCCTTAGCAGACATTGTTTTTGCGCAAACGATCGCACTGTTGGCATCGATCAAAGTCGGGAATACACCCGACACCCCTTCGCCAACACGTACCGTCAATCGGGTGGTCAAAGGCGTGACGATTCATCCGTATAACAACGAAAGATGACTGAGAAAGCCCACCACGAGCACGTATCTTTTCGTGTACGAAGTCGATACGTGCGGTGGCCAATCAGTCGAACGGCTTCATCAATAAACATTTTTATACGTGCTGACAACCGTTTCGCCAACGCTGAAAAAAGTGAAAGCGGTTGATTCTTTGGCATGGACAAAAAAGGAGGAATTTTAATGAAAGCAACCGTAACGAAAGCCAAAAAAGCAGCGATGGATCGCCTGTCAACGAAAGAAGGAGTGATCGCAGCTTTAGCAATCGACCAACGAGGTGCCTTGAAAAAAATGATGGCAGCACTTGGCGTGGAGGCTGATGCAGAAAAAATCAGCCAGTTTAAAAAGCTAGTCTCACAAGAATTGACCCCTTACGCGTCTTCCATTTTATTAGATCCCGAATATGGGTTGGCAGCTGCGCAAAGTCGTGATCCAGAGGCGGGGCTTTTGCTGGCGTATGAAAAAACCGGCTATGATGCGACTAAGCCGGGACGTTTGCCTGATTTATTAGAGGAATGGTCGGTTGAGCGATTAAAAGCAGCAGGCGCCGATGCCATCAAATTTTTGCTTTATTATGATGTAGATGAGGCTACCCAGATCAATCAGTTGAAACACGTCTTTGTGGAACGACTCGGCAGCGAATGCCAAGCCGCTGATCTGCCCTTCTTTTTAGAAGTCCTTTCCTATGATGCGGAGCTACCTGAAGTCGACTCAAAAGCATATGCGCAACGCAAACCAGAAAAAGTCATCGGATTGATGAAGGAATTTTCAAAACCACAGTACAAAGTCGATGTGTTAAAAGTGGAAGTACCAGTTAACATGAATTATGTGGCAGGTTTTGCCAAGGAAGAAACCGTGCATACCAAGGAAGAAGCTGCCGCGTATTTCAAAGCGCAAAGCGATGCGACGCATCTGCCGTTTATTTTTCTCAGTGCAGGCGTATCAGCCAGCTTATTCCAAGAAACACTGGTTTTTGCCAAAGAAGCCGGTTCCACCTTCAATGGCGTCTTGTGCGGCCGGGCAACGTGGAAAGATGGCGTTGAACCCTTTGTAAAACAAGGAACAGAAGCAGCCAAAGAATGGCTAGCAAGTACCGGAAAACAGCACATCGAAGACTTGAATGAAGTGATCCAAAAGACCGCCACTTCTTGGTGGGACAAAGTCACGGTCGAAGAATAGTTTTTTCGCTGTTTGACAAGAGAAATAGCCAATAATCAGACATCTTAAGGGCTTTTGAGAAGAAGTGGCAGGCTTCTGACTTAAGGCTTTAGGGTGTCTTTTTATACCTTGACAAGTTCGGTTATCATCGTAGGAATGAAACGTAAATAGGAAGAGGTTTCGAGAGTAATTACAAGGGGAATTGAATAGGATAAACTAGCAGTAAAAGCCATCAAATCCACCTGCTTCACTTTTGGTCGAAATAAGGTTCAATAAACCTACAATAAAGGAGCATTCATGAACGAGTATACGTTTCATTCCGTCACGTCAGAAAACCAACAAGCTGCCTATAGCATTTATCAGAAAAACCAGGCCTATTTTGCTTTAACGAAAGAGACACCTTCCATTGAACAACTCATGCGAGACATGACTGTTCTACCGCCATCCGTGGTTCAAGAGCAAAAGGTATTTTCTATCATTTATTATGATCAAAAACCAATTGCTGTTATGGATTATCTTGTTGATTATCCGCAAGAGGGCACTGCGTATATTGGCTTGCTGCTGGTTGGCGAAAGACGTAAGGGGCACGGGCAAGCTATTTATCAGCAAGTAGAACAAGACTGGCGCATAAAGGGGATTTCTCTCGTATCTCTCGCTGTTATTGAAGAAAATACAGCCGGTAGATCTTTCTGGGAGAGTCAAGGATTTAAAGAGACACGAAAAGCCGTGACAACAGTCAGTGATCAGGAGGTAAGTGTGGTCTGCTTTGAGAAAAAGATGAAATAGATACCTAAAATAGAAGCAGCTAGGATAAAAGTAAATAACGTCCAATAGTTACCCTAAAGAGAATTATTAAACGTTATATCAAAGATACTTAACTAAATTGAATTATAAAAAAGAATTTAGATTTTCAGCAAAGGAATAAAATCCTATTTTAAACACTCCGTTTATGGGGCTTATCCTATAAATATATTTTTTAAATGGTATGTTAAAAATTCTTTATTTAAATCTCCTCTTTTATATGCTAATTCCTTATTATGAAAAGGATTGTGCGGGTCTGTATGAATAATTTTTTGTGAGTGAACGTCTATTGCAATTGCCCCATAATCAAATTCAACATGGTGGTTGGGACAAAGTATAATAATGTTCCTCTCAATATCTGGCCCTTGATGAATACCCCCAAGTTTTTTTAAATGATGTCCTTCGGAGTAATATTTTTGTTTGGACAATGAAATGGATTTACCGCAAATTTGGCATTGATTATTGTATTTTTGCTTCATTTTTTTAACAAGAGACGTGTCCCTAACAATCCTATCGATAGTTGTTTGAATCCGGGCAACCTGCCCACCACTTCCCACACTAAGAAGTTCTTCTGAATCACCTTCACGTACAATATTTTCTGATCTCTGCTTGTTTTCGTTATAGTAGACCGGTTTTTTTATATAAGGAGTTAAGATTTCTAATAGCTCATTACTAACAGGCGCCAAGTATTTCTGTGCGGGTTGCATTCGCACACCTGTTTCCGTATAAAAAGATTTTTGAGGCGCTATCGCTTTTAATGCGTCTTTGTTCTGATCGATAACTTCCTGTAAAAAAACTTTGTCCTGAAATTCTGTGTAGTACTTTAAGGGGATTTGATAGTATTCGTCATATCCATCCCAATTAGCTGGGATCGGTGGCGGACTTGATAAGATTTTATAGGAACCAGCAACTTGAGAACATCCCCATAATCTATGATTGACATTTCGTTTTTTGTCTTTGATAGAATGTAAAATCATATCCCCCTCTTTGGGTTTCCTCATAATTGTGTTCCATGATGAAGCAACGGGACTCCATAAAACCTCTCCTAGCTCCCAACCTTCTCCTCCATGGATGGGATTAGACAATTCAATATATACGGCCATCTGCGCACTCCTTTCTGCTACTATGGGTATTTATTCAAATAACGAATTCTATTTTATTATAGACAATCATTCTTCTTTCGTCATGTCTATTTGAATCAAAGTTTTTTGTCTTTAGTATATTATCAATACTCAGAAATATTCGAACTGAAAAAATGTAAGAAATGTTTATCATGTGATGGATATCTATAGTATAATTTCAGGGAAATTTTTTATGAAAAAAAGTCACGAAATCAATGTTGATTTATAATAAATTCCTCATTTTATCTAAGTTAACTTTCGCCATTTCTCCAGTCACTTTCCCATAGCTTCAATTCCTATTTTTTTGTTAACAGGTTAAGTCAAAAATCCCCAAAAATCTTTTCTCATTTTTCAGCAGTATTGCCAGCAGAAGATCGCTTGATAAAAAAGTCGTGGCTTGCTATTCTGTTCTGTAAATTGACAGAAGGAGATGGCGTATGAAGCAAATGGCAATCAAAGAGAATCCGTTTTTGACGCGTCTGGATTATCAGCGGGCAGTGGAAGACATGATCTCTCCTTTGCAAGCAGCGATCTTGGCAGATGACTATCCAGGACTGAATCTAGGTAACAGTGGGGCCGTGTATGACCGAACACGGGCTGAGATGGAAGCGCTTGTGCGTCCTTTGTGGGGGCTGGCGCCTTATTGGAGGGTTTGCCCAGATGATCCGTTACGAGCAGCTTACGTAGAAAAAGTGATAGCAGGGACAGATCCTGAACACGCGTTTTACTGGGGAAGGATCACGGATTATGATCAATACATCGTGGAAGCAGCCGCATTGTCATTGACTCTTTTATTGCAAAAGGATGCTTTTTGGACAGCGTTGCCGCAGAAGAACCAGCGAAAGCTAGTGGCTTGGCTATCCCAAGCACTTGAGTGCAAGATTCCTAAGAACAACTGGACATTCTTCAAAGTGTTGATTCGCGTTGCCCTGTTTCACTGTGGGGAACCGTTGGCAAAAGAAGCATTGTCCCAAGAGTTGGCATTGATCGATTCCATGTACATTGGCGATGGTTGGTACGTAGATGGGAAAACGACGCAGCGAGATTACTATATTCCTTTTGCGTTTCATTATTATGGCTTGATTTACGCTACATTTATGCAAGACGAAGACCCAGAATGGGCACAGCGTTTTAAAGAACGAGCCACCCGATTTGCCCAAGATTTCATCTATTATTTTGATGAAGACGGCGAAGCCTTGCCCTATGGCCGCAGCCTGACCTATCGGTTTGCGCAAGGGGCTTTTTTCTCGGCGCTGGTTTTCGCAGATGTCGAAGCGATCCCATGGGGACAGGTGCGAGGACTACTGGCGAAACACTTGCGCAATTGGATGGCGCAGGAGATTTTCACTTTCGATGGTCGCTTGTCCATCGGATATCACTATGAAAATCAAGTGATGGCAGAAGGGTACAATGCACCAGGCTCGCCTTACTGGGGGCTGAAGACCTTTTTGCTTTTAGCGGTCGCAGAAACGCATCCTTTTTGGCGGGCTGAACCTGAGCCAATCAAAAGAGAGCCGCAAAAACGGATGGAAAAAGGCAATATGTTGCTGGTGCACAATGAAAAAAGCCATCATCTATTAGGGTATCCTGCGGGCTTGATGCTGGAGCAGCAAGCCCATGCTCAAGCAAAATACAGCAAATTCGTCTATTCGAGCAAATTTGGCTTCAGTGTGCCGAAAGCCGGCGTCACGTATGCCGAAGGCGCCTTCGATAGCACATTAGCTATTGCTCGAGATGGCAGCTATTTTCGCACGAAGGGGGCAGTCAGGGATTATCGAGTGACGGAAAAAGGCGTCTTTTACCAATGGGCGCCCTTTGAGGAGGTAGTGATTGAAACTGAGATTTATCCATTTGGTCAGTGGCATGTGCGCGTGCACGAGTTGACGACGACGATTTCGTTGGACCTTCGTGAGGGAGGATTTAGTGTACCGCTGACTGGACGGTTGCCTCAGGCTCAAACAGGACCGACCTGGAGTCGAGTCAGTGAAGGAGGCTTTTGTTCTCAAATCATCAACATCGAAGGCTATCAACAAGCCAGTATTGTTCAGCCAGAAGCCAATACCTCCGTCTTTTTTCCAAGAACCAGTTTTCCATACTTAGCACAACATATTCCGCCAGGGAAGCACCGTTTGATTTGTTTAGTCGGTGGTATCGTAGAAAAAGAAAGGATCGATCCAAATGATTACGCTAGCAATAAAAAATAAGCAGGACCAGGTGATCGTCGGTCGCATCGACCATGAAAAAGAACCCGCGCCGTTTCAAGTTTCTGGTGATGATTTGGCCGTATTAGCCATTAAAAACTATCCCTATGAGGAAGGAGACAAGATCGTTATTGAGGTGACGGGGGAAAATCCGTATTATGTCCTTCAGCTTGATGAAACCTTAGCACCATCACTGATCTATCTTTCCCAATCCACTTGGGCGTATCAGATTCCTTGGACGGAATCCGCTCGAAAGTCCTCGGTGGAAACGGCCTTTGCCTCGCAGCGCCATCACCTGATGGTGCGTAAAGCCCATGAATTTGAGATCATGAATTATCAAAATTTATCCTTCAATGCCCATGATCAAAAGTCAGCGACAGGGGCGTATCCTCATGCTTCAGCGAATGTGGAAACGCGAGATGATTCCGTCTTTTTTGCCAAGAATGCGATTGATGGAAAATATGGCAACCGATCCCATGGTTCGTATCCGTTTGCTTCTTGGGGCATCAATCAGCAAGCCGATGCTGCATTGACCATTGAGTTTGGTCGTCCTGTCTTGATCGATCGGGTTCGCTTCCTATTACGGGCAGATTATCCCCATGATAGCTATTGGACCAAAGGAACCTTGGTCTTTGCTGATGGAGAAGAGCTGGTGGTGGAAACGACAAATACGGCGTCATTTCAAGAAGTTCGTTTTCCGAAAAAAGAAACGACTAAGCTAACCTATAAAGAGCTGCAAAAAGCAGAGGATGATTCCCCATTTCCAGCTCTTACACAAATCGAAGTATTTGGTTGGAACTGTTAAAAAAAAGAGGACAAGAGTATGACAGGTCTGCATTTGTGTGCAGTTGTCATGCTCTTTTTTTTAGGAATCAAGGAAGGAAGGTCGCTTTTTTTGTGCGTTTACGTTATAATGATTTCAGTTAATATGTTAACAAGTTAAGGAGAGGGTAAATATGCGTCTGCAAGAGAACAAACAACGCTTGATCCTGTTAGGAGAAAAAGTGACCGATGTGTGGTTAGCGGATAAAATCACCGCGTGCATCCAACAGATCGAAAAAAATAGTCAGCGCTTTGGCACACAATTTCCTTCAGCCTGTGCCACCAATGGCAAATATCGGCTGAAAGGCAACGATGATTGGACCAATGGCTTTTGGACCGGGATGTTGTGGCTCGCCTATGAGTGGACCAAAGAAAAGAACTTTTTGACTCGAGCTATGGAAAATATCGACAGTTTTCAAACGCGTTTAGACGACCATTTTGTATTAGATCATCATGATATTGGTTTTTTATATAGCTTATCTGCCGGTGCGGGCTACAAGATCACTGGCGATGAACACTGCAAGCAAGAAGTCATTCAAGCAGCGGATGTTTTGCTGGCACGGTTTCAAGAAAAGGGGGAATTTATTCAAGCATGGGGCACTTATGGCGACCCACAAGAATACCGCTTGATTATTGATTCGCTACTGAACTTGCCGCTTTTATTTGCAGCAACTCAATTGTCGGGAGAGCCTCGTTCCGCAGAGGCCGCGAGTAAGCATTATCAGACAGTCCGAAAGACCGTCATCAAGAATGACGCTACCACCTTTCATACGTATTATTTCGATCCTGAGACGGGGCAGCCAAGTCACGGTGCGACGCATCAAGGAAACAGCGACCAATCGATTTGGGCAAGAGGACAGAGCTGGGCGATTTTAGGGCTTCCTTTGAATGAAAGCTACCTGCATAGCCAGCCTTTTCCAGAAAATTATCCGCAGATCGTGGAGGTGTTTTTGGCTCATTTGCCAGCAGATTTGGTGCCGTATTGGGACTTTGATTTTAACGACCAACATCCTGCTGAAAAAGACAGCTCTGCTTTAGCGATTGCGGCTTGTGGCTTGTTGGAAGCAGAGGAAATGGGTGCATATCCCGATGCCCAAAAAATCGCTAAAGGAATGCTTTACCAATTAGGCGAGCAGTATGCAGCGAGCCAAGTACCAGAAAATGAAGGCTTATTGCTGCATGGTGTGTATGCTCATGCGGAAGGCAAAGGCATCGATGAACCCAATCTTTGGGGGGATTATTTCTATTTAGAAGGATTGATCCGATTGGCATTGCCTGATTGGCAAAGATACTGGTAAAGGGGAAGACGACATGCGAACGTTTGAGATAAAAGAAGATTTTTTGTTAGATGGAAAACCAATCAAATTGATCAGCGGAGCGATCCACTATTTCCGCATGACACCGGCGCAATGGACAGATAGCCTCTACAATCTAAAAGCACTGGGAGCCAACACAGTTGAGACCTACATTCCTTGGAATCTCCACGAACCTCGTGAAGGAGTCTACGACTTTCAGGGAATGAAAGACATCTGTGCTTTTGTAAAGCAAGCCCAAGCGCTAGGCTTGATGGTCATTTTACGGCCTTCCGTCTACATTTGTGCTGAATGGGAATTTGGCGGGTTGCCGGCTTGGCTGTTAAACGAACCGATGCGGTTGCGCTCAACCGACCCACGCTTCATGGCAAAGGTGCGCAACTATTTCCAGATCTTGCTGCCAAAACTTGTGCCGTTGCAGATCACTCATGGGGGACCAGTGATCATGATGCAGGTGGAAAATGAGTACGGCTCTTATGGAATGGAAAAAGCGTATTTGCGCCAGACCAAGGAGTTGATGGAAGAATACGGCATCGATGTACCCTTGTTTACCTCAGATGGGGCATGGGAAGAAGTACTGGACGCTGGGACATTGATTGAAGACGACATCTTTGTCACAGGCAATTTCGGCAGTCGTTCCAAGGAAAATGCGGCTGTGATGAAAGAGTTTATGGCAAAACATGGCAAAAATTGGCCCATCATGTGCATGGAATATTGGGATGGCTGGTTCAACCGCTGGGGCGAGCCGATCATCAAGCGAGACGGTCAAGACTTAGCTAATGAAGTCAAAGAGATGTTAGCGGTCGGCTCCTTGAATCTCTACATGTTCCATGGAGGCACGAACTTTGGCTTTTACAATGGCTGTTCCGCTCGGGGAGCGCTGGATCTACCACAAGTGTCCAGCTATGATTACGATGCTTTACTGACAGAAGCAGGAGAACCTACCGACAAATACTATCAGGTACAAAAAGCCATAAAAGAAGCCTGTCCCGAAGTGTGGCAAGCCAACCCACGGACCAAGCAATTAGCGGCATTAGGAACCTTTCCCATCGAAAACAGTGTCTCGTTACTGGCCATCAAAGACCAACTGATGGCACCACAAGAAAGCATGTATCCTCTAACAATGGAAGCTGCCAGCACAGGCTACGGCTATTTGCTCTATTCGGTTCAGTTAAAAAACTATCATCGAGAAAACAAACTAAAAGTGGTAGAAGCTAGCGATCGGCTGCATGTTTTTACCGACGGCCAATTACAGGCGATTCAATACCAAGAAACGCTAGGCGAGGAGCTGTTGATCCAAGGGGCACCAGGTAAAGAAACCATCGAGCTAGATGTCTTAGTGGAAAACTTAGGGCGCGTGAATTATGGGTTTAAATTGAATGGGCCTACACAAGCCAAAGGCATCCGTGGGGGCATCATGCAAGATATTCATTTCCACCAAGGCTATCGTCATTACCCATTGACGCTTTCCGCAGAGCAGCTACAAGCCATCGATTATCAAGCAGGAAAAAATCCGACACACCCCTCCTTTTATCAAACGACCTTCACGCTGACAGAGGTAGGAGATACGTTTATCGATTGCCGTGGGTATGGCAAAGGCGTCGTTATCGTCAATGGCATCAATCTTGGTCGCTATTGGCAACGTGGCCCCGTGCATTCCTTATACTGTCCGAAAGAATTTTTGAAAAAAGGCAGCAACGAAGTCGTGGTATTTGAAACCGATGGCGTTGAGATCAAGGAACTCGTTTTCTGTGATCAACCTGTCGTAGAATAAAAAAATAGAAGTAGAGACCCAAATTTACGCGGGCTCTACTTCTATTTTTGTTTTGAAATATTTCCAGTGCTTGTAGCTGACGATGTATTCAGCGACACTTCCATCTGCTAAATAGGAGTGCTTGACTTGTTTGACCGCAGGCTCTCGGAAGCTCAGTTGCAATAAGTTCAACAATTCAGCGTCATCAGGAAAGACGATTTCGTTGGTTTCAACAGAAGCCAATGAGAAAAGATCGATCGCAAAGTCTTTTCGGACCCGCTCATAAACACTGGCATATCGGTTGAGGTTTTTGGCGATCGGTTCTTTCATCAGCTTCTTCGGCAGATGAGTGATATGAACCAAGAAAGGAACATCGCTAAAATAGCGGACCCGTTTGATTCGGTAGTAGGAAGCACTGGCAGCCAATCCTAATTCTTTCAAAATCTCTGGGTCATTTCCTTCTTCCACCGCAAGGACCTTGACCTTTTCTTGGTCCAGTGAATGCAGCTCAATGTCGGAAAACTTCACACTCTGAGATACTTTTGCTTTTGAAACAAAGGTCCCTTTGCCTTGGATGCGATACAGATAGCCAGCACTCGTCAATTCATTCAACGCTTTGACTGCCGTGATCGAACTAACAGAATACATCCGCTTGATATCCGCCTCTGAATAAAACTTATCCCCAGGTATGAATTTATGGTCTTTGATTTCTTGTAAAAGATCTTGCTTGATCTGCTCATACTTTGGCAACACAGTGGTTTCCCTCCATTCCATATGAATACATCAAGCATAACATGTTAAATCCTTTCCTGCCACTTAATTATTGTAGAAAATTCGTTGTTTTCCAGTCTATACAGGTCTGAAAAATAAAATTCAATATGTTAAGATATTAGGTTTACGAATGGCTTGCCATGTGGTATTGTATGCTTACAAGGAACATAACATGTTAAGTAGGGCGACCTGCGGAGTAGGAGGGAAATTAGTGGAAAACATTGTATTGATCAGTCATGGCGGCATGGCAGAAGGGGTCAAAAGTAGTCTCGAGATGATCGTAGGCCAGCAAGCAAACGTTCACACCGTTTCATTACGACCAGATAGTGACAATCTGCAATTTGAGAAAGAATTGAACGAGAAAATGAAAGCCCTTAACGGTTCAACATTGATTATTGCGGATTTATTAGGAGGAACCCCGTGCAACGTTGCAGTCAAGAATTATTTAGAGGATGACGAAGTGGCGATCTTAGCTGGAATGACATTGTCCGTAGTGATCGAGGCAGTCGTCAATCAACGAGCGACGATCAAAGAGCTGCTTTGCTTAGCCAAAGAAAACATCGTTGATGTCAAAGCAGGGATGAACCAAGCAGAACAAGAGATTTTAGAAGAAAAGCAAGAGGAATTAGGGGATTACAGTGCGTATGCTGGGCAAGAAAATATCATCAATAGTCGAATCGATGAGCGCTTGATCCATGGACAAGTCGCCGGTATCTGGTCCACCAGTTTAAACACGCAACGGATCATCGTAGCCAATGATGAAGCCGCCGTAGACCCATTACAAAAATCTTCTTTACGAATGGCAGCGCCAACTTCGATGCGACTTTCGGTCCTTCCGGTGGCAACGGCAGCCAAAAATATTCGCGCCGGTCGTTATGGAAAACAACGGTTGTTTTTGCTTTTCAAAAATCCCCAAGATGTTTTGCGTTATATTGAAGCAGATGGACCGATCAAAGCGATCAACGTCGGCAACATGAGCTACAAAGAAGGCGCACGGGAAGTGACCAAAAGCATTCAAGTACTGCCAGAAGAAGAGCCGATCTTTGAAGCGATCGCCGCAAAAGGCATCACCGTCACGGCACAGCTTGTACCCAATGAACCATCGATCGACTTTATGAAGAAATTACGAGGATAAACCAGGCAGGGATTGAATCGAGGAGAATATGTAGCGGAAGATTTGTCAAAAAACGAGTGTTTTTCACGATTTATCTGAGGCGACATAACGATCGATAATTAGCCAGTTAAGACTCGTTCATACAATTAGGAGGAAAATTCATGCATTTAGCAGCGTATCAAATCATTCTTATTACTGTTTATGCTTTTATTGCTATTAATGATTCACTTATTTCCAATACGTTGACCCAACCAGCGATCGCCGGAATGATTTCTGGAATGATCATGGGGGACTTAAAGACCGGTTTGATGGTCGGTGGGACCTTACAGTTGATGCGTTTGGGGATCGCCGCATTTGGTGGTGCATCCGTCCCGGATTATTTTACCGGCGCAGTACTGGGAACAGCGTTTGCCGTGATCTCAGGAAACGGCGCGGAATATGGCATCGGCTTAGCAGTTCCAGTGTCCTTGCTGATGCTGCAACTGGATGTCGTGGCTCGTTTTTGTAACGTATTTCTACTACACAGGATCGATAGAGCCATCGACAACATGCAAGTTAAACGAATCCCACGGTTAGTTTTATCGGGTTCTTTCTTGTGGGGATTGTCACGGGCGATTCCGATTTTATTGATGCTTTTAGCTGGAGATGCAGTCGTTACGACGATTACCGATAACACACCAGAATGGCTAATGACTGGACTAAAAACCGCTGGTGGCGTCTTGCCAGTCGTCGGGGTAGCGATCTTATTGCGCTACTTGCCAACAAAGCACTACATTCCTTATTTGTTATTAGGCTTCTTTTTAGCTGCGTATCTGCAAGTGCCAATGCTCGGCGTTTCCATCATTGGGCTCGTAGCAGCAATGTTAGCCTTTAAACGTGATAGCGAAAAAGGCACGGTTGCAACGGCAGCTGCTGGAGATTTTGAAGGAGGATATGATGGCGATGAGTGATCAAAAACTGACAAAAAAAGAGTTGAATACCATTAGCTGGCGCTATATTTTGGCAAGCCAATTAAACTGGAACTATGAGCGAATGATGAGTTCAGGCTACCTTTACGGCATCCTGCCCGTCTTGAAAAAATTCTATGGCCATGATGAAACCCAGCTGCAAGATATGCTGCGGACCCATAATCAATTTTTCAATACCAATGCGATCTTTGGGAACTTAATCATGGGGATCGATGTCGCGATTGAAGAACAAGACGGACACAAAGCCAAAGAAACGATCATCGCCTTGAAAACGGCCTTGATGGGTTCCTTGGCCGGTGTCGGTGACTCCTTGTTCCACGTGATTTGGGGAACGATCTTTGGCTCTGTTGCTGGCACATTGGCGCAAAATGGTTCCGTCGTTGGTTGTGTCATCTGGATCATCGCCAACATCGCGTTACTTTTTGGTCGGGCAGCGTTGCTTCCCCTAGGTTACAAACAAGGGGTCAAATTAGTGACGACCTTGAAAGACAAATTATCGGCCTTCACCAATGCCGCAACCGTTTTAGGGGTCACAGTGATTGGTGCCTTGATTCCCTCTGTGGTCAAAGCAACAGTTCCCTTTGTCTATAAAAAAGACGGTGTCGAATTAGTGATCCAAGACACGTTGGATGCCATCTTGCCTTCCCTTGTACCTATCTTGCTCGTCTTGCTGACCTACTGGATGCTAGGCCAAAAGAAACTAAATTCCACTCGAGTGATTTGGATCATCTTGATCTTGTCGATCGTTTTGAGTGCGTTTGGTATTTTGGGTTAAGAAAGAATCATGGTGTAAAAGGAAATGGGCAGCTGCTGTGATTGTTTTGTAAATCATATAAGCAGTTAGGGTAGTCAACCTGTTTTCTTTTTTAGAATAGTTGAACTAAATGGAAAAGAGTGCGGAAATGAATTTCTTCACTCTTTTCCTATTCCACGAAATGATAGCGCTATCTTTTGCGCGGGGAAATAGGAGGAGTAAAGGATGGAAAAAGGGAAAAAATATCTGCTGATCATGGGGTGTTTCTTGTTGCTGTATTCGGTAGTTGGCGCCACTCGTCTTTCTGGAAATGCCGAGGAACAAATACCCGAATTGCCGGAAGCAGAATCGATCTATCACTCGGATTTTTCTAACCAGAAAGGGTCTTGGCAAGATTTAGTCGGGAAAGCCGAAGTAGCACAAAATGCTACTGGTTTAATGATCAGTAATACGAAACAAGGCACCAATCTGGAATCAGTAACGCTCAACAAAGATGCTCCCAAGCGGTCTTCAGGGGATTTTGAAACTACTTTTTTATATGAAGACCAAGCGAACATTGGGGTGGTCTTTCGCGCAGATGAACAAAAGACAGATCAGTGGCAATCGTTTGCTTATAATCGTGATGGGCAGTGGCAACTTGGTCAACCAGGTGGAAAATGGCTGACAGCTATTTCTGGACCTACTTTGATTGCGGGACAAAAATATAAACTCTTGCTTCAGTATGAGGGCTCGAGTTTTCGTGCCTTTTTAAATGATCAGCTATTTTATGAGAATCAAAAGGTAAACTATCCCAATGGTACGGCAATTGATGGGGACTGGTCCGGGTATGTGGGTATCCGTTTGTTTGGTAATTTATCTAAGCTGAAGGTATTATCGATGCGTAGCGGTCCTATCGGCAGCTTGCCCGTGGAAGATCACACAGCAGAATTTATGCAACTGCAAGAAAAATGGCAAAATCAACTGGTTTCTGATCACTATGATCCAAATAATCCGACTATGGCTGATTACGTGCAGATGGTCACCTTAGAAGCTGAGGCGTTATATCAAACCATAAATAAAGCATCTGATCGAACGAGCCTATGGCCCCTCGAACAAGGGAATACTGCTTCAGCGGATGTAACGACTCAATTTACAAAATTACAGAAAATGGCTTTAGCCTATGGCACGAAAGGTAGTTCTTTGTATCAAGATAAAGCAGTGGCGACGACGATTATTGACGGGATAGATTTCATGGTCACTCGAAAAGGGTACGATGGGAAAAAGTACCATGGAAACTGGTGGGATTGGCAAATCGGTGTCCCGCAAAAACTGATCAGTACTTTAATGATTTTAGGCGCTGAGTTACCGTCCGAGAAATTACAGCAATACACTGCCATTATCAGCAGTTATGTACCAGATCCCTTCAAGCAATTGTATACGAAGACACACGGCAGTTTTACTGAGCTTGCTTTTATTCCAAATTTTGTGACTTCGGGTGCTAATCGTACAGATCTCGCGCTTAATGTATTAGGCTTGGGCATTTTGCAAAGGGACGCTGGGAAAATCACACAAGCTTCAGCAAGTATCGAAGAAGTATTTCAGTTAGTCACAAAAGGCGATGGTTTCTATAAAGATGGCTCCTTTATTCAGCATAATACGATCCCTTATACTGGTTCTTATGGAAATGTACTGATCAAGGGTGTGGGACAAATTCTAGCTATCACGCAAGGATCAAGTTTTGAGATGGACGCTGATCTCGTACAAACGTTTGTTAAAAATGTTGATCAAGCATTCTTGCCGTTGATCTATCAAGGAGAAATGTTGCCGTTGGTCAATGGTCGTTCGATCTCAAGAGCTCCAGCCAAAACCAAAGTCGGCTATGGCTCATCAACAGTCTATAATTTGTTGATCGTATCTCAATTCGCACCAACTCAATACCAGCAAAGATTCCGGGAAGCTGCCAAATATTGGCTCAAAGAAAATCCAGACTATTATTTGACGAATGCAAGAGACTTTAATGATTTACAAATGACGATGAATCTCTTGGCAGACCCATCGATTACAGGGGATGCATTACCTTTTACGGGAACAAAACTTTACGCTTCAATGGATCGCTTTGTTCAACGAACAACTGATTATATGGTGGGTTTAGGGCTATATTCCAGTCGTATTTCTTCCTTTGAAGCTGGCAACAAGGAAAACAAGCGTGGGTGGCATACAGCAGACGGGGTGCTCTACCTCTATAATGATGATCAAGTTCAATTCAATTCTAGTTATTGGCCGACCGTCGATCCATATCGCTTGCCAGGAACAACCGTGGATACCATACAATTAGCGGATGAAAATTCAGCTTTTACAACGGTAACGTCTCCAGAAAAGTGGGTAGGCGGTGTGGCTTATGATGGTGCAGCTGCGGTGGGAATGGCATTAAACAAAACGGGTACAAAAAATAACGGGAATGTTTTACCTATGAACGTGCGGGCAAAAAAATCGTGGTTTATCATTGATGGGCAGATTGTCGCTTTAGGTGCGGGAATCACTGGTGATACGACAGCTTCTATTGAGACGGTCGTGGATAATCGCTTACTAAATGATGAGTATACTTATCAAATCCTTTCTGATCAAGGAAGCATTAATCAGTCAAATGAGACAAGCAGCAAGCAGTGGTTGTTGTTAGACTCCAATCATTCTCAGGCCAATATCGGTTACTATTTTCCAGAAGAAACGACAGTAAACGTGGTAAGTGAAACACGAACAGGCAGCTATACAGAAATCAATGAGGCATTTCCAAGTAATGCGGTTTATACCGGAGAATATCGGAAATTCTTGATCAATCATGGCAAAAATCCCGTGGAGGATCATTATGCGTATGTCATGTTGCCAGGCATCAATGAAACAGAACTGACTGCTTATGCCCAAGAAAAACCGCTGGAGATTTTAGCCAATACCTCGGAAGTTCAAGCCGTAAAACTTGATCAAACTGACTATTTAGGTATCAATTTTTGGCAGAATGATGGAGGTAGTGTCGCCGATATTACTACTAACAAGCCTCTTTCATTGATTAGAACAAGTAGAGAAGGCAAAACCATCTATGCCTTTTCTGATCCAACTCAAACAACGACGACCATGACCTTAAAATTGCCAAAAGACTACCAAAAAATCGTCTCTCAAAGTGATGGAATCAGTTATGATGCTTCGACGGATCTATTTACGGTGAACTTTGCGGAGAAAGACGGTGGAAATAAAGTGATTGTGGTGGAGTAAGGTCGTTCAATACTATCTATCTCATCATCAGCAGCTAGGGATCAATCTCTAGCTGTTTTTTGTCATCTAGAAAATGAAACGATGAAAGGCTAAACATAGATTTTTTCTTTGACTATTAATTCCTTTAACTACTTTTCAAGTGCCGAGGTTTTGTCAAAAAAATCCTCACAGAAAATGCTGAAAACTTGCGCATTGGAATGAAATGTTTGCTAATTTTCTTATTACTTAAAAGACGTATGTTTGCCACGAAAGAATGTATCTAAGATTGCAAACACACTTTTCCAAGATTGCAGTGGCAACTTTTCAAGTAAGAATTGGTAGCGAATTTATCCGAAGGCGCGGCGATTAACAATATACTCTTCTCCATCAATTTCAAAAAGATAATAGTGTTGACCATAAATAGAAACTATATCTTCAGTAACTGAAACAGTTCTATTCATAAGATTATTACTCGAAATTGTTCCTACATATGGATCTCTTGGGGACAGGGACAGTTTATACAAATTATAGTTACCTGTTATTTCAACTGTTTGATCGATGAAAGTAACACCAGAAATTTTTCCAGCAGGAGAATCTAAAAAGATTGAGGCAATTTGATTAGAACGATGATTATTCAAATAATAGATTTTATCCCTATTATTAAGGATATTTAGTATCGCATATTTGTTGAATAATGGGACAGCAGGAAGTATCCCCTTAGAAATTGAGTCCGCCGTTTTTTGCGCTGCATCCAGCATCTCTTGATTGTTGCTAACCTGGGCATCATACAAATCAGCCATTACTGATCCATTGTCATGTTGGAGACCTAAAGTATGCCCCATTTCATGTCTGATAGTTGAAACCAGCTGTACGTAGCCGGAGGTTCCTTTTCCAGATGATGCGTCATTTAAAACAGCATTATTCAAAAATATTCTGTTCGTACTATTTCCCCAACCAAATCCAGAGTACCCCATATCTGCATAGGAATCGCCATCCGTTGATTGTAAAACTAAATCAACTTGGTTATCTGCTGCATTTACACTTGATTGTTCAACAATTACCGATCTCCCAATCGACTGATTCCATGATTGCGCAGCTTCATTGACAGCCTCTTGGTAGGCTTCTCCTAGTGAGTTTGAGTCGTAAATGATGGTACCGTATTCGTTAACACAAGTAGCTGTACCATACAATATTCCAGGATAGTAATAATCAACAATAGGCGTCTTCGCTATGTCGGCTGACTTTGCATCTACAGAAATTGTTCCTATAGAGTAAATTAATGCAATTAAAAATAACGAACGAATTCTTGAAATTTTTTTTCATTGTTTTCCACTTCTTAAACTTGTTGACTTGATTTCATACAGATAATTCCAAAAATCTTTTTCCCATCTATCTTGTATGGAAAGATGCTCCCAAGGCATCGAATTTTTTTCGAATTCAACGAAATGTCGAATCTTTATATTTTTTCTGGCTTTTTCAATTTTCAAAAATTTGAGTGGATTCACATTTTTTGCCCAATCAAATAACCAATGATCATCTTTCTGATAATTGTATTCATAAGGCAACAACTCAACACTTCTCTCACAAAGAATGTTTAAAATGGTTTGATCTAAATACAAATATTCATTCTTATTTATCATACGTACTATGGCTTCTGGTCGTATCTGTTCATTGAACACAACTACATTAAATAAAATAACTCCAGAATTGAAGTAATTCTTCATAGTTTTTACTCCAAAATATTTAAAGCTGTCCTCTGTATCACTTATAACTGAGAAGTAGAAGTCTCTAACTGCAGCAATTGATTTTTGATCAGGGATCAAATCAAAGAAATTGGATACGTCATCGTATACAATAGTGTCATTATCTAAATAGAGAATGTAATCATAATTGCTAAAATATGAAGGTAGAAATAATCTCCACAGAGTGACTTCAGGAAAACGCGAATTATTATAATTCTTTATTTCGTTTATTATTTTAGGTGGATACCAAATAGTAATAGTTACATTTTTTTCTCCATATAATCTAGAAATACTCTTCAATTTCAGTATTTCTTCGTTACCTAGTTCATTTACAACTACTAATATATCTAAAGGTTCATTCCCTTCATAAGTATTTACTACTGACGCAATGGATACTGCAGCTAATTGAATATGTGACCCCGTAACACAATAAACGACAGCTTTCTTCTTCATAGTTCAGGTCCACCCTTTTTAGTGTTTTTTATTTTTTAATAAAAACCTTCTATAGAAACTTAGGCAATAAAAGCATTTAAGCTTATTTTATCGTATCTGATTTCCAATATGAGCGTTAGTCCCACTATTGGGATTAACATAGTTAACGAGAATCAACAATTTCTTATCGTATTTTCCCAAAAGGGTTGTCAGATTAAGCCTAAATCAAAAATCCCGTCAGAGAAATCTGACGGGATTTTGGTGGTGAACCTAGGTAAAACAGGTCATTGTTATCCATTCCAATTGAACTAAAAACTGTTAAATCAACGTTCTACCACCAAGTGATGTGTCTACATTATTCCCACTCCGTATTTTGGAATTGGAATATGATCAAGAATACTTTAATATCAATGAGTATAAATAAAAATACCGTGGTGATATACCTCTTTTTCGATAGGAAAATTGCAATGAATTTGCAGTGATTATACTTAAAATTTAGAGAAAGCCCTCTTTAGATTTTATAGTTCAATAAGTTAGCTCACCTAAATAGGAGGTAGAAATGTCACAAATACTAAATATATCTATCTACCAACAAGGGAATTTTTATCGAGTACCCAAAGTATTGGTTCAAGGTGAAAAGTATAAAAACTTGAGCTCTGATGCAAAATTGTTATATGCAGTCTATCAGGATCGTGCGGAACTTTCTATTCAAAATAATTGGACAGACACGAATGGTGATATTTATTTTATCTATGCTATTGCGGAGGTCTGTTTTTTTATGGGATGGGGGAAAGATAAAGTTATTAAGGTTAAAAGAGAATTAATTCGATTTCAACTTTTATCCGAAATACGACAAGGTAGAAATAAAGCGAATAAGACCTATCTACATTTGGTAGATACAGCAACTAATATACGTAAGTTTATTTCAAAGAAAAAGATACTATCAGCAATTCAATTATGGATTGCCGAACAAAAGTTAAGTTCTTCTGAGATAGATAAATCAGAAGTGGAAAACTCTTGTTTACAATATTTAGTATCTCATTTTAATATTTATCCACAATATGTGGATAAGTTTTTAAAAGATTATCAATTGAAAGTTTTTGATATTTATAAGGAGCATCAAAAAGTATTAGTTCATCGGGAAGTCGAAAAAATGACTTCCAAAATAGAGTAGAAAAAATAAGGAATTCTAAAATTCCGCCTTCCAGAATACTAGAAAATCGACTTCTAGAAGACGAAATATCAGACTCTAATGATACTGACAAAAGAGAAACTAATATAAATAAAGAGGAGGAAGGTATTAAAGGGAAAAGTAATATTGGATAGGCTACAATTAACTAGACAGAAAAATTAAGGTGTGTAGACTAGA